>NZ_JMDX01000234.1:0-8609 GCF_000935845.1 Paenibacillus sp. E194 | reverse complement strand
CAACAAAAACGCGTAATATTATTTCGCAACTCAAGAAATCACTACTTCATTTGACTTTGTTTTGTCGAACCTGTTCGCTGCTTAGAAAGCATTAAATATTTTCATATAAATCCATAAACAAGAACATGAACAGAAATCATTGGAAAACAAGTCAAGTAAGATCAAGTGAAATAGTAAAGGGTGGAATCCATTGAAGCTACATTACACAGAGTCGGGAAATACAGAAGCTTCTCTCATTGTTTTCTTACATGGGGGAGGAGTGAGTGGTTGGATGTGGGCGAAGCAAATTGAATACTTTAATGATTACCATTGCTTAGTTCCAGACTTACCTGGACATGGGAAGAGTCCTTGCACGGACTTTTCTATTCACAATTGTGCTGAAGAAATATTAAGTTTGATTCTAACTAAAGCAAAAGGTAAAAAAGTGATTCTAATCGGATTTTCTTTGGGCGCACAAGTTGCTATGAAAATACTAAGTATGAACCCAGATATAGTAGATTATTCAATAATAAATAGTGCACTTGTTAGACCAGCTCCATTTGTAAATAAAATGATTCCACCTGCCATCCGATTAACTTATGGGCTAACAAAAAATCGAACTTTTTCGAAGCTTCAAGCCAAACAGTTATACATTGATGAGGGAATGTTTGAAACCTACTATAAAGAAACCAGTAACATGGATATGAACCTCCTTATTCAGATTTTAGAAGAAAACATGTCTTTTCGTATACCAACAAATTTCAGTAAGTCTACAGCAAAGATCTTGATAACTGTTGGGGAAAAAGAGAAGAAAATGATGAGGAAATCCTTATTAGACATCGTAGACAACACAATCCTTTGTAAAGGCATTATTATACCTAATGTTGGTCATGGGGTATCCCTTGCTCAACCTGAGTTATTTAACAAGATTGTTGAGGCTTGGATTCTTGACCGAGAATTACCGTATGGACTTACCCTTGTAAGGTAATGGATTGAAAGTACTTCGAAAGCCGTTAATTTCAGTTCAACCTGTTTTCCTACCCACGGGAGAAAGGTTTGCTTACTCAAGGAAAGGTTGGTCGCTAAAATTGCGTATATGGTTTTTATCAGGCTTGTTACTTGTTTTTATATCATTATTAATAGCTTTGATGACAGGGATGACTGAAATTTTAGTTTATTTTAATTTCATAGTAGGCTTAATAAGTCTTGCAATAGTCTTTTATATTTACATTGGATTACGGATGTTGTATATGAAAAACGAGTTTAGTAATAATCATGAAGGAGCTGATTACCAAGGGAGAAAGCGATTACAATATAAAATCATTATGTTTGGGTTGCCAAATGTAGTGTTTGGAGGGATTGTAAATGAGATTTATAACATTTGGCCTTGGACGAGCTGAAATCATTATTATTACAGTAATGAGAAAATCTTTACGAATGCATTTAAGGAGAGACTAAATTGATAACTTGCTTTTACGATAATTCAGAAATTAAGGACGAACCAATTGTTAATATTGATCGTGTATATTGTTTGGATTTTGATAAATTCACTAACGATTCATGGGATAGATTAGCTGAAATTTATTCTTTGCTCCCATCTCAAATATGTATGAATCATATTGGGCAACCATGTTGGTTTGGTGAAGAAGGTAAAACTGACTTCTATCTATGGGCATCAGTAGAACCGTCAGGGCTGCAGATTGCAGGGACTCTAAGATCAGTTGATTGGAACGAATGGGCAGGTAAATTTAATGAGTACATAGCTGTGCTTCCCTTTTTTGAATGTTAGCAGTTACAGGAATCGTTAGTAACTCGAAGAGAGTCATGGCCTCATATTTAAGCATTGAGACTATTTTCCCTTGATTATCAGATGTATAATCATGGAAGGCGTCAACCACTTATAACACCATCTACGCAGCGGAGTTTTCCAAGAAAGTCAAATCTATTAGCAAGTAACAAATAAGGGGACGAGCGGATATGAAAGGAATTACGAATGAAAGATTCGCTGTTATAAGACGTTCCTTTCCATTTTATTTATGCGCTTTATATCTAATTTTAGAGGTCGTTACGATATGGCATCTAAGTAAAGGCGATTATCCAAAAGAAGTGAACTACTTTCAAATAACCGCTGAAAACGGTGTTGTTCTTCATGTGCTGAAGACGGAGCCGAATCGTATTTCGCTTCATAGCATAAACGACAACGTCGTGAAATCGGGAACCAATGGGATAAATGGTGGATTCTTTTGGGGAAATCAGTTGTTAAGTATCGCGGTTGTGGATGGTATGCCCGTAAGCGGAAGTCCAAAAGAATACGGCTCAGGCTGGTTTAACGTCAAATATGCTCGGGGAACCATCGTTTATGATCGGGTCACAAAAATAGTCGACGTGCAACGAGCTGCAAGCGTCGATGATCTGCATTTCTCAGATGCTGCGAAGTTCTGGGCTCAGGGTGGAATCAGTATGAATATAAAGGACGATAGCAACTGGTATAGAATTGCGGTCGAAGAAGAAGGGTTGCCGTTTCCCGATGACGAGCGCCTTCGCAGTGGTATGGTCTATGATAATCATGGGGAATTATACCTGGTTGTTACTTCTACCAAATGTACGGCGGATAAATTTCGTACTGCGATTAAGGGAAGTATTGCCGATGGGGAGTTGAATGAGGCCATATTTTTAGACGGGGACGGTTCTTCACAACTACTCGCTGGTAACATCGAACTGAAGGGTGACGGCCGACCGGTGGTGCAGATGATCGCGGTAAATGGAGAATAACACGATCAGGCTATCGCCCTTTGATTGTAAGTTGGGAAGGAGCAATGACTTAGCCTGAGATAAGAGCTATCTAAGGCTGGGTCATTTCGTGTATATAAATACGTTATTCCAGATGCGAATCATGGATTAGAAACAGGGGATGTAGAAGAAAAAGAAAACCTTAGTTTATTAAAGAAAGTTGTAGATACATATAAAAAGATATTAATGGAAAGGGATTTGGGTAGAGTATGAACTCGCTAACGAAAGAAACGGTAGATGAAATATTGGCAGCAATGGATTCTTTTAAAGTAATTGCGCAAGAACTCATTGGGAAATTAATATTGGAAACGAACCAGCCTGAAAAATCAGAGATTATAAAAGGGAATTACAATCTAATTTCAAATGAGGAATTACTAAATGCTGAAGAGTATCTAACCGATAATTGGTACTTTGATGTTCATGGAGAGCACTGCATGTTTGAAAATATAGAAACGGGACAAGTATTGGAGGTTTCCCTAGGGCGCGTAGATGATATTGGGAATCTTGATCCCTACTTTTTTTATAACTTCTTGAAATCAACTAAGAATCTTAAACACTTAGCTTCGTATTTCGAAGATCCATTTGGTGAAATGTTGAATTTATTCGAAGGATTAGAACAGCAAAAAAAGCTTGTACATATTCATGGTGTTGTATATAGAAAGATTCTTCAGAATGAAGAATCATGTGAATAATGACTTTTAGCTCAACACCGTTAAATGAAGAAACAAATAAACATAAATATCAACTCGAAGGATGAACGCAGCATGGACACTGTAGGTATTTGGTCGTCAGGTAAATTTTTTTATGCTTGTTTTGAGGACAGTGTAGTTGTATTTACAGGGACGGACATTGGTTTTTTAATCTTGTCTGTGAGGATATTATCGTGTTTAAGCATCGAAAAGATGCTGACGGTGAATATATAAGTACACGAATTGAATGTTCCTTCGAGGACGGAAAACTTACACATATCGAAAGGGTGAAGCAAGAAGAGAAGTTTACATACAAGCAATATGAAGAAAAGATATATACTGGGGAGGTTGTAGAGGTTATCGAATTTGATAAGCCGCTCATTATGGATGATTCTAGATTCGGTCTTGAAACCCGAGATTTAGAATCAAGTCGTATATTACTTACAATTCAGAAAAGACTTCAGTTAATACCAGAGGAATATAGAACTCTTTTATAGTAAAGTAAATGTAATCTAGGAACAGTGAGGACATGAAGATGACGAAGAAGCTATTTTATGAATCCGCCTATATCCGGGAGTGGAGGACACAAATCACTCGCAGAGTGGAGCGGGAGGATGGAACCTATCTGGTATTAAATGAAACAGCCTTTTATCCACACGGCGGGGGACAGCCCTGTGATCTGGGGTGGATCAATAAAATTCCGGTTCTGGATGTCGTTCTCGAAGAAGGGGACATTCTTCACAAAGTCGAGAGTTCTCCTGAGGTGGAAGAGGTTGACTGCCGATTGAATTGGGATAGAAGGTTCGACCATATGCAGCAACATAGCGGCCAGCATCTGCTGTCAGCGATGTGTCTGGAAGCATGCCAGGCGGAGACACTCTGTTTCCACCTAGGTGAAGATTATGCGACCATTGATGTTGCCCGACCTGACTTGCCTCGGGATCAGCTTATGATGCTGGAACTGGAGGTAAATGATCAGATTTACCTGAATCGCAAGGTAACAAATTATGTTGTGACTCAGGAGCAAGCGGCAGAGCTGCCGCTAGTGAAGCAGCCGAAAGTAACCGATGATATTCGGATCGTTGAAATCGAAGGTATCGAGTATAACGCTTGTGGTGGCACACACGTCTCAGCAACAGGTGAGATTGGAATGATCAAGCTGCTAAGAGCTGAGAAGATGAAGGGGCATATGCGTATCTATTTTAAATGCGGATACCGTGCGTTGAACGAATTTAATGTCGGTGTGGAGATTCTCGGCAGTCTAGCGGCCCGATTCAATACGGGTAAGGAAGAGATCCTGGATCGGATTGAGAAATGGGATCAGGAGCAGAAGCAGCTGCAAGCTGAATTGAATGCGGTGAAGGCTGAGAATGATGCTTATCTGGCTGAGAAGCTGTTGGCAGACCGCCAGGGAAGCTTAGTTAGGCATGAATTCGCGGATAAGATGCTGAAGGACATGCAGAACTTGGCTGCTAAGCTCACCGAACAAGCTGATGTTATCGTACTCTTCGTGTCCTACTCGGATCATAAGGTACTGCTCTCCCGAGGAGGACACGATGGACTCGCTTGCGGTGTCTTCTTCAAACAGCATTTGGCCGATTATCGGGGCAAAGGCGGAGGCAGCGATAAGATGGCACAGGCCGGATTTGCCACTCGAGAGGATGCAGAGGCATTTTATCAATTTGCAGCAGAGTCATTATAAGGGAAATAGATTTGTTTTACACAGACAACACGCGGCCAGCCTAAGATACCAGCTATCTAAAGCTGGGTTGCGCTGGAGGATTGCATCGAACAGTTTATTATTCTCAGAAATGAAGCAATAATAAGTCAGAAAAGAGGATTAGATCATGAGGATCGTGTTGACCGAGTTAACCAAACGAAATATGAAAATGGCATCAGGAATCCATATCTCTTCTAGGTTTGGGAAATTGGTTACTCGTTCTTATGATGTTCAACTCCGCATCGATGCATGATCAAGGCGGATCATGGGTTGGATCCGGTATTGTCTGGATATTTTATATTCCGCATATTCATGGTTTGGAGATACTGCCCATAGAAGGCGGGAATTATGCTCATCTTATCTTACTAATGTTGAACTTCGCGCTAACTCCCGTCATGTTTTTGATCATACAATCGAAAGTTCTGCTTAAGAGGATGGTTTGTGCCTAAAACCATTGTCCCCAGGAGCTCTTCATTACGAACATGAGGTTTGCAAGTGGGTGGCAGATCGATCGCCTAACACAATATTCGCATGCGGGCAATGCGGCCCTTGATCTGCTAGCAGATGTTTCGTAGAAGCTTCATCAGGCAGATACGTCCATTACCCTAAGATAAGACGTTGCGAATACCAAAACGGTATACGCAAGTTCGTTAAAGCATTACAAAATAATTAACTTCTCAAAATCGATTTTCAAACCATATCTATAAAGAAAATCGACACCTAAAATTGCATCGAAACCATAGGGTTCTCTGGTGAGTCCTAGTTGGACTGTAAATTCCTTTAGTAGTATGTGATCAATAGTGAGATCTGAGATAACCTGTTGATAACATAATTCACTAGAGCCACCGACTCCATACATCCGTACTGATTTTCCATTGATAAAGTCAATATCCAGTCCAATAGGTTCGACAAGATCTGTATCAAAAATAGTTGTGGAGCATCCGGTATCTAACAAGACGTTATTAAGAAGGGTGGATTTATTCTTATAGGAAAGAGGGAGAGATATAATAGGAAGACCATTGATAAGATGGATTTTCATCGAAGACCTCTAATACCGGTAAAGGGCTGTTCAATGACTTCAATATATTCATTTCCGGTATAGAATACATAAAGTTCTCTGGAGGGCTCTGCCAGATGAAGCTTCTTGTAAGAAGCCCATGCATGTTTAGGGTCATCAAAATCAGAAACAACGGACATGTCATCGATAGATCGTTTGTAATTATTAGAATGAGTTTCAAGAGCTTCAACCAGAACCCAACGATATGGGTAGATATCACGGATATTAACCCATTTCATACAGGAACACCTCCAAATGAGTTATAAATTAATTGTACAATCCTATTTAGAAACAAGCAACAATAGCGAACTTGATGAAGAATGACCCAGCGTATAACATTGCATCTAAGATGGGGACAAGCCCTTCGATATGTTGGGGAAAATAGAGATATTTGAACGTTTGCAGCTACTAATAAAGATAGAGTGTCGGTGATTTGAAGATTAAATATCGTTAAGCTTGAACATAAATGTCGGCGGCTCGTGCCTTTAAGGTACGGGCTTTCTTTGTGTTACTTTCGTTTTTCTGGAGTGAAGCTGTTCTTAACTCATATTTTGGATTGGTGGATGCACATTTTGGCTATAGATCATAAACTTTACAATTATGTCAAAAAAACAACAATTAGTATTGTGTTACAAAAAATTAACGGATTTCGACATGATTCTTAATAATTCCTATATATAATTACAAAAGGTACCATTTGTCGCCACGATTCGGGCGACAAGGTGCCAGCAAATTGACTAGGGAAAGAAGTGATGTCTTCCGTCGTGAACAGATGGCATTGATTATGAGTTCAATAACTGTACTGTACGGATGTGAGGAAACAGAGTATGTGAACACGTATAAAAATCATATTCGGAAAGGGATGGTTTACTTGTCAAGTAAAACATTTATTAAAACAATTCCGTTGTCAAAGGGACAAATCCCGCTTTTATCGCATGATTCGATGTATCCAAACAACACTTGCTACAATGAATCGTTTGCGTGGCATATATATTCAAAGCTGGATGCAACAACAGTGCAAAATGCTTTTATTGAAATCGTAAAACGTCATGAATGTTACCGAACTGTCTTTATAATGGAAGAAGAGCCTGTGCAAAAAGTGTATAGCGAACCAGTTCTTGATTTCAAGTCGATCGCAGTAGGGGACTGGGTAGAGTCGGCAGTTAACCAGTACCTGTTGGCAGAGTCTCAGGAGAGTTTTGACTTGAGCAACGGGCCATTGTTTAAAGTCAGGTTGCTGTGTTTTAGCGAGGAACATTATGTGCTGTACATCGTGCACCATCATATTGTTTTTGATGGCTGGTCCCTATCTCTGATATTAGATGAGTTTGGTTTATTGTATAAACGTTTATATAACGGAGATCTGCAAGAGAATACCCAACTGCAATGCGTGGAGTACTCATATTCGGATTTTGTCAGTTGGCAGGAGAGCTTGTTGCAGAACGAAGCAGGGCAAACATCAGCACAGTTCTGGAAACATAAACTATCAGACGAACTTCCTGTGCTGGAACTGCCCACTGATAAGAAGCGTCCGCCTGTTCCTGCTTTTGCCGGAGGACTGGCGCCTTTTGCCTTGCAGGCGAAAACGAGCGAGAAGCTGTCTGCATTTTGCAACAAAGAAGACAAGTCTTTAAATCGCGTGTTGTTAGCGCTTTACTTTGCTTTTTTACATCGGTTATCGGGGCAAAACGAAATTATCGTTGGAACGCCCAGATATGGTAGAAAAAATCGAGATTTCCATCATACTTGTGGTTACTTTGTGAATTTACTTCCGATTCGGATGCGTTTTAGTGAAAATGACTCTTTTAAACAATTGCTTCTGCAAGTACAAGAAGAATTAACGGATTGCACCAATCATCAGGATTATCCCTTCTCGCTTATGGTTAGCGAAAACAGTCTTCAGCGTGATATGAGTATTCCAGCGGTTTTCCAAGCGGGGTTTGTACTGCAAAAAGCTTGCAAGCAAGATGCGGCTATTTTTCTAGGCAATGCTACAAATGTTTTCGATTTGCACGGGCTAAAGCTCGCTCCGTTTCCTTTGGAAAAGAAGGTCTCCAAATTCGATCTGACTTTATTTGTCGAACAGGAAAGTAATGGAACGATTGCAGCGAATTTTGAATATAATAAAGATATTTTTCATGAAGATTCAATTCAAAGATGGATTCGCCATTTTGATCATTTTATTCAAACGGTTCTGGATAATGCTGAAGGAAAAATGGCTGACATTCGTCTTTTATCTCAGGATGAGGAGCAGCAGCAACTGGTGGCATGGAGCCGGACGGAGACGGCGTATCCACGGGATCAGGTGATTCAGGAGCTGTTCGAGGAACAGGCGGCGGCAAGGCCGGAAGCGGTGGCTGCGTTGACGAAGAGC
>NZ_JMDX01000233.1:0-8634 GCF_000935845.1 Paenibacillus sp. E194 | reverse complement strand
CCTGTGTCGTCAATGAAGCGCAGCGTGGTTCCCGTCAGAATGACGCTGCGCACAACGGGCGGGCGAGTAACAGCCGCAATGCCGGCCAAGCTGCCCACTTGCCCTATCTCCCCCTCATGCTCCTGCTTTCGCTCCTGCTCATGCACTTGGTTTTGCACTTGGTTTTGCACTTGGTTTTGCACTTGGTTTTGCACTTGGTTTTGCACTTGGTTTTGCACTTGGTTTTGCACTTGGTTTTGCACTTGCTCTAGCATCTGATCTTGCTCTCGATGTCTCCCCAATTCTTTCTTCTGCTTTTGTTCATGCACCTGCTCTTGTACTTGCTCTTGTACTTGCTCTTGTACTTGCTCTTGTACTTGCTCCTGTACTTGCTCCTGCACTTGCTTTTGATCCTGCCCATGCTCTTGCTTCTGCACCTGCTCTTGCCCTTGTTCTTGCTCCCACGCTTTATTCAGCCCGTTGTTCGATGCCTCGCGCCATGTAACCAACAGATCTAGCAGCAGCATGCCGCCCATCGACCAACCAATCGCATGCCACTCCCCTTCCGGCTCTTCTTCAAAAGGCCTTCGAACCGCAGCCAACAACTCTAAAACTGTACTCGCACCAGCATACGACACATAACGATGCTCAAACTCGGGCAGCTGCGCTGCAAGATGCCTCCATACCGAGGAGGACATTCCCCAGCCATGTATCCATAGCAATTTCGGTTTAGATGGGAGCTTCAATGAGGCCGTATCTCGCAAGCGACCTTTTTCGCTTCTTGCCGATTGGATCTCCATCCTCCCCTTATCCTCTTCACATTTCATGCCTTCCCTATCGCCGCCAATCATCGTGTTACGCTTCCTTCCATTGATTCGCAGCGTCCACGACCCTATCTGCTGCCCGCAGCAGATCATCATCCTGATGCAGCGGAGACGGTGCGAACCGGATGCGCGCCGTACCCTCCGGCACAGTTGGGGGGCGAATCGCAAGACCCGCTACGCCGGCTTCAGCCAGAGCCGCGCTTACCACAACTGCTCTCCGATCAGAGCCGAGCATAACGGGAACGATATGACTATCCCCTTCCCCCGTGTCGAGGCCACCAGCCTGCAGCCTCGCACGAAAGAGCGACGCCTTATGCATCAACTCCGAGCGAGCCTGACCTGCAGAGCGTACTTCTCTAAGCCGCGCGCGCACAAGCGCTGCCACGAACGGAGGCAAACCCGTATTATAGATAAAAGTTCGAGCATGGTTCACAAGATACCTGATTACAATATCCTCCGCAGCGACATAGGCGCCGACTGCCCCAAAAGCCTTGCCGAATGTGCCCATGATGATATCCACATGCTGATGAATTCCAAGCGCATGGCAGAGTCCTTCCCCCTCGGCACCATACACGCCGCCACTATGCGCCTCATCCACCATCAGGATTGCACCATACCGCTCTTTCAACATAACTAGCTCTTCCAGCGGCGCCCTTGTTCCATCCATGCTGAACACCGCATCGGTCACAATCAGCTTGCGTGACGCTCTCCCTGACCCTGATGCACCAACCGTCCACTTCTTCAATTGGTCTTCCAGTCGATTGAGATCGTGATGCGGGTAGCGAACATGCGCTGCTCGACTTAGCATAATCCCATCCACAATGCTCGCATGATTGAGTCGATCACTAAATACCACGTCGTGACGACCGACAAGCGCAGGGATAATTCCCGCGTTAGCCATATATCCACTTGAGAAAATGAGACATGCCTCCGTCTGCTTGAAATCCGACATCTCTCGCTCTAATGCCTCATGATGAGGATCATGCCCTGTAATGAGGCGCGAAGCCCCAGACCCGATCCGCAGCCCCGGTTCCCCCAGTTCCACAGCTTCCTCATTCAACGATCGCCACATTGTCTCAGATATCCAGGGGTATAGCCCCAAGTAATAGTTGGAGGCAAGATTAAGTACCCTCTTCCCATCGCGATTCACCCAGCCATCTGGCAGCCAAGTTGTCTGCGTCAATTGACGCAGACGCCCGACCTGCTCGCGTTCCGCCAATTGCTCGCGCATCCATGCCCAGCGGTCAGTCCCAGAACTTATAGCGCACATCGTTCAATCTCAAATCCGAGATCTTCGATCATCCGATGATCCTCTGTCGCTTCCTGCCCTTCTGTCGTCAAGTAGTCGCCGACAAAAATGGAATTAGCCGCATAGAGCGCTAACGGCTGCAAGGAACGCAGATTCACTTCACGACCACCGGATGCCCGAATCTCCTTCGATGGGCAGACGAAGCGGAACATCGCCAATGCCTTCAAGCAGCGGCGCGGATCCAAATCATTCAGATGAGCCAGTGGCGTACCAGGTATTGAATTTAAGAAATTGATTGGAATCGAATCTGCATCCAGCTCGCGCAAGGAAAAGGCCACATCCACCAACTGCTCGTCAGTCTCCCCCATCCCCATAATGACACCTGAACACGGAGACATACCTGCTGCCTTGGCTGTACTCACCGTATGTACTCGATCCTCATACGTGTGCGTTGAAGTGATATGCGAATAATGATCGGCACTCGTATTTAAATTGTGATTATAGCGATCAACGCCGGCCTGCTTCAGCCGATCTGCCTGTTCTTGCGAGAGTATCCCTAGGCACGCGCATATTTTCATTGGCATCGTCGTCTTGATTTCTTCTACAGCTGCAACGACCTGATCCAACTCTCGCTTCGTAGGCCCCCGCCCACTGGCGACGATGCAATACGTCCCCACCTTCATTTCCATCGCTTTGCGCGCACCGTCCACAAGTGTATCCTTCTCCAGCATCGTATACTTCTCGATTGGGGCATCGGATTGAGTCGACTGTGAGCAATACCCGCAATCCTCCGGGCAATAACCGCTCTTTGCATTAATAATCAAGTTCAGTTTCACCTTATTGCCGTAATAATGCCGCCGCACCTGGTACGCCCCATCCATAATGGCAAGCAGCTCACTATCCTTAGCCTGCAGAATGGATAGCGCCTCCTCACGCGATAATACCTTCCCCTCAATGATCTCTGCTGCAAGACCGCGCCAATCCATACCCGCCTTTACCAACTGTTCCTTCATCCTCATCTCTCCCTAAAAGGTTGTGATATCCTCATTTCATCTTCGTTCCATCTGTAGAACGTTGCATCTATCTATGTCTATCCATTTATGTGTCTACATCTCTGTGTTTTTATCTCTGTGTTTTTATCTCTGTGTCTGTGTCTGTGTCTCTGTGTTATTCATCTCTGTGTCTATTCATCTCTGTGGCTATCCGTCGTTTGTCCCCGATGCGCTTATATCCGCTTCCGCAGCCAATCCATCATTTTCTCCATTCGGACAAAGGATTCAAGCCACTGCTCTCGCCAAGCCGCCCAAGCTTCCATTTCCGCTGCTTGAGCATTGGCAGGCTGCATTAGCCAGGGAACAATTCCGCATACGGGCACACCAGCCATGGCCTCAATCATCCGAGCATTTTCCGCAATCTCTCGCTCATCTGCCAATGACCGCGGTCCGCTGAATACGACTGCTATATCCGTGATGCCTCGCTCCCTCGCATACTGCACTGCTGTCACCGTATGGCTTACTGTCCCTAAACCGGGGGGAGCTACGAGCAGCACAGGTGTACCCAGTTCGCGAGCAGCGTCAGCCATCGTGTACTCTGCGCTGAACGGTACTGCGATCCCTCCCGCTCCTTCAACCAGCAAAAAGGAACCATCCTCCTGCCGTCCGCGTCCTTCCTTCAGCAAGCGCTCGAATGCAAATGCGACCCCCGCCCGTTCAAAGGCCATCCATGGCGCCAACGGATCTGGCAGCGTCCATGTTGCGATCTCTTCTTCCGGTGTATCTAACAGTCCGCTTCCCATTCGCAGACGATAGCTGTCTGCCTCAGGATCACCTATAGTTACCCCGCTCTGTACCGGCTTCCATATTCGAATTCGACGCTGGCATATCTCGCGGCAGTACGCCCCTATTCCTGCGGTCACGATCGTCTTCCCTATCCCAGTTCCTGTGGAGGATATAAATAGCCCTCTTGAGAAATGGTGTTTCTCGTCTGTATGTATATATGGAACCATATGCAGCACCCCCTCAATGTTAACCATATAAATAAATATATAGTTAACATTTCAGAAATATATTTTACCTAATGATTTCTCAAAGGACAAGGGTTTGTTAACCAAATATTATGTTAGCGGGTTAACAATTATGTTGTAGTAACGGAAAATTTCTAATCAATACCTACATACACATCACACTTTACTGTGATCATGAGCCTATCAAGCAGGAAAAGTTTTTTGGAGATGTTGTTGTGAACCCAGATAACAAACCTTACAATCAAAAATCCCCCCACAACTCAAGTTGTGAGGGGACAGTCATCATCAATCACTGACATTCAGTTCGAAGCTGCTTGTATTTCTCAGTTGCCTCATTCGGTTGCCAGCAATCAGGTATATAAAACAGGTTGTACGTCTTACTTCTACGCCGTATTTCTATAGCTTTCTTCTAAGCGCTATCGATTATCACCCGTATCGCGATCCGATGTCTGACGACTGTCTTGATCCTTTGGCTCTGTATCTGCATCACGATGAACTTCTGTATCTCCATCGTCAGGCCTCAGTTCCATCGATTCCTGCGTTATGAGCTCATTAATTTGATGCTTAATGGTTTCAGAGCGCGTACCGAATATCGCCTGTACGCTATTGCCTACCTCAAGAACCCCTGAGGCCCCTAGTTCCTTCAGTCGATCCTTATTCACATCACCGGAATCCTTCACCTGTACACGAAGCCGCGTAATACATGCATCGAGGGAAGCAATGTTCTCTTTGCCGCCAAGCGCATTCAAAATGCCGCGTGGCAGTTCATTGGAGGCGGCTGACCCCGTAGCTGCGGCAGCTGCTGGAGCTGTGTCTTCACGTCCCGGTGTTCGCAAATTGAACTTGCGGATCGCAAAGCGGAAGCCAAAGTAATAGATGACGGCAAGCACAAGCCCAACCGGAATAACGAGCCAATATGGCGTTCTATTCTGCAATACTCCGAACAACAAATAGTCGATGACGCCGCCCGAGAACGTCATTCCGATCTTAACGCCTAGCAAATGCATGGTTAAGAACGACAGCCCCGCAAACACCACATGCACAGCAAATAAGAGAGGAGCAACGAACAGGAAGGAGAACTCGAGCGGCTCCGTAATCCCTGTTAAAAAGGAAGTTAGCGCTGCCGAGGCCATCAAGCCTGCTACTACGGCTTTGTTCTCCTTGCGCGCCTCATGATAGATTGCCAGTGCAGCCGCCGGGAGTCCGAACATCATGAATGGAAATTTACCGGTCATGAAGGTTCCGGCTGTTAGAGGCACCCCATCCTTCAACTGGGCAAAAAATATTTTCTGGTCGCCGCGAATGAGCTGCCCTGCCTTGTCCATGTACTCCCCAAACTCAAACCAGAATGGAGAATAGAAAATATGATGCAGCCCAAACGGGATCAGTGCCCGCTCACAAATACCAAATATGAACGCGGCCAGCGCTCGATTCGAATCAAGCAAAGAATGCGAGAAGGTATTCAAGCCATGTTGAACAGATGGCCAGACGAACACCATGATGATACCGATAATGAGCGAGGTTACAGCCGTAATAATCGGCACGAAGCGTTTGCCCGCAAAGAAGCCCAAATAAGAGGGCAGCTCAATCGTAAAAAATCGCTGATACAGAACAGCTGCGACAATCCCGATTATAATCCCGCCGAACACGCCCGTTTGCAGAGTCGGAATACCTTGAATCGTAGCATATGCCGAATTGCCAGCCACAACATCAGGTGTAACGTTCATCATGACCTTCATCGTTACGTTCATAACGAAGTAACCAACGATAGCCGCCAAGCCCGCTACCCCGTCTCCACCAGCAAGACCGATGGCAACGCCAACCGCGAACAAGAGAGACAAGTTATCGAATACGATGCCTCCCGCTTGCTCCATAACGTTCGTGATGACACTGACTGCACTATTTCCAAGCCAAGGTAGTCTCGCAATCATATCCGGATTGCGCAGCGCATTGCCGATCCCAAGCAGAATACCTGCCGCAGGCAGGATGGCGACAGGCAGCATAAGCGCCTTGCCTACTTTCTGCAGTACGCCGAATGCTGATTTGAACATGTGATTCAACCCCTCATCGCATCAAGGTATGTAAGTACGCTAAGTATGCTTACCCTTCCCTAGTGCAGGAAAAAGTATGCAATCTGATGGAATATGCTAGATCAGATAGTGCAGGCTTGTCGTAGAATAAGCTGCCAAGATGCGTGAAAGCAAAAATAAGGCTTGCGCGTGACGCTACGTCATATGGGAAAGTAATTGCAGGAGGTGAAAGGATTGGAGGAACTACAATACGCAGTTGGACAATTAGCGGAGCTGTGCGGCACTACCGTTAGAACCATTCAGTATTACGATAACATCGGTTTACTGGCGTCTCAGCGCAGCGGAGGCAGCAATAAAAGAACCTATAGAGAGCGCGATTTGGTAAAGCTTCAGCAAATTCTTTTTATAAAAGCTTAGGCTTTAACCTAAAAGAAATTCAAGAACAATGCCTTGCGTATGAAGATAAAGGAGATCTGAAGCGTATACTGCGGCGCCAAAGCGACCTTCTGTTCACAAAAGAAATGGAATTCCGCTCAGACCGGGCATTCATAGATGCGATGGTTTCGTGCATGGAGAACAGTGACTCGATCAATGTGGAGACGATCATGGAGCTGACTTTGAATAAACGAAAACATCTTCTCTTGGACTATATCAACATGAACCTTCCATCAGAAGCCAGGGCAATATTTGAACAACATGTTCAAAATGATCAAGCCGCGATCCAGGTATATTGGCAGTGGAAGGGGCTGACTTTGGAAGCTTACATGCTCATGATTAATGGCATTCATCCCGTCAGCGACGCCGGCTACTCCCTTGGCAAGAGATGGGATTCCTTTGTTCGATATGCTACCAAGGAGAAGCAAGAGATGCGGGAAGCATACCGGATAAGCTATGAGGAGAAGGAACACTGGCCAGAGGAAGATCGGTTCCTAACCGAATACTGCGAACACTTTATTGAAGAAGCTCATCGACATTTCTTAGAGAGCGAGGCGGAGGGAGCATGAAGAGGAGAAATGACCTATCTATGATCGGACGCTATCTATCAGAGACAGGGAAGGCGGACTTTGAAACGGCTTATTGGGAAGCGATGAAGCTGCTCCCCGAGCCGCAGGAGACGGTGGATATCGAGACCTCCTTTGGAAGTGTAAGAAGCTATTTATTTACAACGCCAGAAAATCAGGGGAAAGAGCCCCTTCTGCTGCTGCCAGGGCGCTCGGCATCTACGCCGATGTGGGCTCCGAATCTTCACGGCCTCATGAAGGAAAGACCTGTCTATACGCTCGATCTGCTTGGAGAACCGGGAATGAGCAGACAGAGTAAGCCGATTCGCAGCTCCGAAGATCAAGCCAACTGGCTTAGTGAAACTTTGACTAGCTTAGGAGTACGGGCTGTGCACCTCGTAGGTGTATCGATCGGCGGCTGGACAGCGGTGAATCTCGCTAGGTATACCCCTTCGCATTTGGCCTCCATTAGTCTATTAGATCCAGTCTTTGTATTCGCTCCCCTATCGCTAAAGATGATTGCAGCTTCCATTCCGGCAGCGGTTCCAATCGTACCCAGGTTTATACGTCAGAAAATGTTGAGCTACATCTCTAGAGGAGCCAAAGCGGATGAGAGTGAACCAATTGCCAAACTAATCGAACTCGGCATGCGAAGTTATAAGATCAGCCTGCCTGCACCGGATCTGATCAGCAAGGAGCAAATACGGACAATCGATGTGCCTATTCTAGCACTTATGGCCAAGAACAGCACGATGCATGATTCAGAGAAGGCGGTGCGGCAAGCTTCTTCTTATGCCCCCCATATTCAAATCGAATGCTGGCCCAATGCATCCCATGCAATCAATGGGGAGTTTCCGAATGAAGTGAATGATCGCATATTGGCTTTTGTTAATCAGCTATGAGGGCCTGAGGTACAGCACCTCTGCAAATCTCGCAAACACAAAGAAACCGTTCCTTTCACCAAATGGCTGATCGTGCATCCATTTCGCAAAGAACGGTTTCTTTTTATTTTTCCAGGGAAACGCTCCCGTGGTTCTCTATTTTAGTGCTTGTACCGCAAGTGCAAGCGCACCTGTAATACCCGCGCGATCCTGCAATGCTGGAGGCACGATGTAATCCTCGTTCACTTCCAAGATGGCAGGATGCTGAACATATCCGTTCAACAATGTCTTCACTTGCTCGCGAATGCGTGGGAACAAGTGCAATTGCTTGGAAACGCCGCCGCCAAGAATGATTTTCTCCGGAGAAATCGTCAAAATGTAGTTCATGAGCGCTTGTGCCAAATAGAAGGTCTGAAGCTCCCAAGCCTTATGGTCTTCGCCTAACTCGTACGCCTTCACACCCCAGCGCGCTTCAATTGCCGGACCTGCAGCAAGACCCTCAAGGCAATCCTTGTGGTATGGGCACTTGCCCTCATACGTATCTTCTGGATGGCGCTTCACCATAATATGACCCATCTCTGGATGAAGCAGACCATGAACCAGCTTGCCTTCCACGACAGCACCAGCACCAATGCCTGTACCTACTG
>NZ_JMDX01000232.1:0-8635 GCF_000935845.1 Paenibacillus sp. E194 | reverse complement strand
CATATTGCCTCACGATGATGGAGGATGGTGTCAAGGCGAAAGAGCGAAGCGATGTGCGCAGTGCCGATATTGCTGAGCTGCTCGTCAAGTCTGTATGTGGAATCTGATGTTCAGGGAGGTGGAGTGAAGCACGGCATGCTTGTATGGCCGTTCTGCTACGCTGCGTTAGCTGGTTAACATACGAGGCTTTCTCATGGTGGCCTGGGCAGCTTCTGTGAAGGAATGAGGCATATAGAAGGACTGATTGCGGGGAAGTGTGTCCGAGCAAATGATAGGCAGCTAGGCTATACCATGCACATGCAGTAGGAGGGATACTGAGGTGAAACGATGGAATGAGGTTCAACGGGCAGCTGTTATTGGCTCAGGGGTGATGGGAGCCGCCATCGCAGCTCATTTGGCGAATGCAGGCATACGATGTCTGTTGTTAGATATCGTGCCGGCTCAGCTGACGGAAGACGAAGCGGGGGCAGGAATGACTCTGGAGCATCCAGATGTTCGCAGCCGACTGCCGCAGCAAGCGATTGCACGATTGAAGAAGGCCAGCCCAGCACCGCTCTATATGGAAGCGTTCGCAGAGCGCATCATACCAGGAAATACAGCGGATCATTTGCAGGAACTTGCACAGGTAGATTGGATTATTGAGGCGGTCACGGAACAAGTGGATGTGAAGCGCACGGTGCTGGCGCAAATAGAGCGTCACTGGCAAGAAGGGACGCTGATCAGCTCGAATACGTCAGGCATTTCCCTTGACTCCATGTTGGAAGGGCGGTCAGAAGCATTTAGGCGTTCATTTGTCGGCATTCATTTCTTTAATCCGCCACGATACATGCATCTGGTGGAGCTTATACCGAATGCATGGACGGATCAGTCGGTATTAGAAGGGGCCAAGGAATGGTGTGAGCGCAGACTGGGCAAGGGAGTAGTCATTGCCAAAGACACGCCTAACTTCATTGCCAATCGAATTGGGACGTACGGCTTAGTGATCACGCTTCAAGAAATGGAACGGTACGGTCTTACCATCGAAGAGGTCGATGCCTTAACAGGGCCGATTATCGGGCGGCCGAAGAGTGCTACATTCCGAACGCTGGATATCGTCGGACTAGATACATTCCTCCATGTAGCGAACAATGTGGCTGAGCATGCTGAGACAGAGGCGGAGAGGAATGCATTTGCTCTGCCGCCTTGGTTCAAAGAAATGGTAGAACGAGGCTGGCTAGGAGAGAAGAGCGGCCAAGGATTCTATCGCAAGGTACGCAGCGGTTTACCTGGAGAAGATCCGATCCATGCACTGCGTTGGCAGGATTGGACGTATGAGCCGAGGCAGCAGGTTGCTTCGGTGACGCTGCAGCAGTCGAAGCGGGAGAAGGGAACGGCAGCCAAACTGAGAGCTGCAATCAGCGGCCGTGACCAAGGTTCACAGTTCATATGGAGCATGATGAAGCAGGTATTGTGCTATGCAGCTTCCAAGGTAGGGGAAATTGCAGATCATATCGAGGATATTGATAAAGCAATGCGATGGGGCTTCAATTGGGAGCTGGGTCCATTTGAATGCTGGGATGCGATTGGTCTTCGGGACAGTGTCGCACGCATGAGGGCGGAGGACACAGAAGTGCCGGCCTGGGTAGAGGCATGGCTGGAACAAGGTCACGAGCGGTTCTATGAGCAGCGAAGCAGCGGATTGTTCTTCGCCGCGGCAGGAGAATGGCAGCAAGCCGTAGAGAGTGAACAATCGATATCGCTTCGCTCTTTGAAGGAACAGGGAAGGACCATCGCACGCAATAGCGGTGCGAGTCTTATTGATGTCGGCGATGATGTGGCCTGTCTGGAATTCCATTCTCCGAACAATGCCATCGGGGAAGATATTTTATCCATGATCGAGAAGAGCGTAGAGATCGTAGCGCGTGACTACCGAGGTCTTATTGTTGCGAATGAAGGACGCAACTTCTGCGTTGGGGCAAATGTTATGCTTCTGCTCGGAGAGGCTCAGGCCGAGGAATGGGACGAAATCGACTTCATTATCCGCCAATTCCAGCGAGCCATGATGAAGCTGAAGGGCTTGCAGCGACCCGTCGTTGCTGCACCGCACCGAATGACACTTGGCGGAGGTGTGGAGGCGTGCCTGCCGGCCGATATGATTGTGTTCAGTCCAGAGACATACTTCGGACTTGTGGAGACCGGAGTAGGACTGATTCCTGGTGGGGGAGGCTGCAAGGAAACGGCGATTGCGCTCTCACATCGGCTGCCGCATCCCGATGATGATCTGAACGCATCACTCGTGCGCGCATTCGAGACGATCGCCATGGCCAAAGTGTCGAACAGCGGTCATGATGCACTGAGACTCGCCTATGTACGATCTCACGATCGCGTGCTATTCGCGGAGCAGCGCCGCATTTATGAAGCGAAGCAGGCCGTTCTCGCTATGGATTCGGCAGGGTATGTGGGGCAAGTGCAGGAGGCAGGCCGACCATCTATACGTGTAGCTGGACGGGAAGGCTTTGGCGTTCTGCAGTTAGCCGTGTCCAATATGCTGGAGGGCGGCTACATAAGTGAGCACGATGCGTTAATTGCTCGCAAGCTCGCACGTGTACTTACAGGTGGAGACGTGCCTGCCAATCGCCTCGTATCTGAATCGCATCTGCTCGACTTGGAGCGGGAAGCCTTCTTATCTCTTTGCGGAGAACGGAAAACACAGCAGCGGATGCAGCACATGCTGAGCAAGGGGAAGCCGCTGCGCAATTAGGGCATATCGAGTTTGACATCATACTGGCAAGCAGGGACGGAGCAGTGGTTTGGATAGCAGCAAAGAAACTAAGAAGCAACAGAACAGCAACAGAGCAGCAACAGAGCAGCAACAGAGCAGCAACTGAGCGGTGATAGCTGGCATTGGTTTCTGTTGCTGGAAGGCAATTGGGTGGGAGTGGGATATGCATGGTAGCGGATACGCCTGCAAAAGCATTAAGAGAAGTGGTCATCGTTGCGGCAGCAAGAACAGCAGTAGGCAAGGGAAAGCGCGGAGCCTTGGCTGATACGAGGGCGGAGGATTTGGGGCGGATCGTCATTGAGGCGGTGCTGGAGCGAGCCCCAGGACTTGAGAAGCATGACATAGATGATGTCATTCTCGGTTGTGCGATGCCGGAGGGGGAGCAGGGGCTGAATGTCGCGCGGACAATCGCGCTTTATTCAGGGCTGCCCCATACGGTTCCTGGGGTCACCATTAATCGATTCTGCTCTTCCGGTTTGCAAGCAATTGCCTATGCAGCGGAGCGGATTATGACGGGAGCTGCGGATGTAATCATTGCCGGAGGCGTGGAGAGCATGTCACATGTTCCAATGACAGGCTTCAAGCTGTCTCCTCATCCGGTTATCTCTGAAGAACGTCCTGAGATCTATATCAGTATGGGTCACACAGCGGAACGGGTCGCCAAGCAATTTGGCATAACTCGCGAGATGCAGGATGCATATGCGGTAAGGAGTCATCAACGTGCTGTTCAAGCATGCGCGAACGGAAAATTCAATGATGAAGTGGTGACCGTTCAGGCCAAGCGGACTTGGGAGGAAGCAGGCGGCAAACTGAAGAGCACGACCGTCGATTTCCGAATGGATGAATGCATTCGCCCAGAGACAAATGAGGATACGCTGCGCAAGCTGAAGCCGTCATTTGCCGCACAGGGCTCTGTAACAGCTGGCAATTCCTCACCGTATAGCGATGGAGCGGCCGCGCTCATGGTAATGAGCCGGGAGCGGGCAGAAGAACTAGGGTTGGAGCCGCTCGCGATATATCGTTCGTTTGCCGTTGCAGGCGTCCCGCCAGAAGTGATGGGCATCGGACCGGTTGAGGCTATCCCGAAGGCGCTTCGCCTTGCAGGAATCACGAAGGAAGAGGTAGCGCTCTATGAGGTAAATGAGGCATTTGCCGCACAGTGCCTTGCAGTCATTCAGGAGCTGGGACTTGATGACAGCATTGTGAATGTAAATGGTGGAGCGATTGCGCTTGGTCATCCGCTTGGCTGCACAGGCGCGAAGCTGACCACAAGTCTCATTTATGAGCTGCGCCGCAGAGGTGGTGGTCTTGGTGTTGTGTCCATGTGCATCGGCGGCGGGATGGGGGCTGCAGGCGTATTTGAGGTTCTGCCGCCGCGTAAAGAGAACGGTGAGGATCTTGCAATCGCATCGAAGATTCGGATGAGGATTAACGGCACATAGACTTGTCTGCATGAATCGTACTAGACAGGAAGACGGCGGGATCAAGAATGAGGATGGATAGGAGGAATGAAGCATGGAAGCTGCGTCTACGACGCGTGTAAGAGGCGGTGGCTTCGTCATTGACGAGCCGAATCTGGAGTGGGTAGTAACACCAGAGGATTTCACTTCGGAGCAGCGATTGTTCGCGGACACGACCCAGGCATTTGTTGAGGGAGATGTGCTGCCGCATGATGAGGATATTGAACATCTTAATTATGAGCTGACTGTCCAATTGATGCGCAAGGCAGGAGAGCTTGGACTGTTAGCGACAGATATCCCAGAAGTCTATGGCGGGCTTGGTCTCGATAAGGTAAGCTCTACGATTGTCAATGAGAACTTGGCCCGTGCATCATCCTTCGCATTGTCCATTGGCGCTCATGTTGGCATTGGCACTCTGCCGATTGTGTACTTTGGAACGGATCAGCAGAAGCGCACGTATTTGCCTGAACTGGCAACAGGCTCTAAGATCGCTGCCTATTGTCTAACGGAACCAGCATCCGGTTCTGATGCGCTCGGCGCACGAACAACGGCTAAGCTGTCTGATGATGGTACTCATTACATTCTGAGCGGATCGAAGTTGTATATTACGAATGCAGGTTTTGCTGATATTTTCATTGTGTATGCCAAGGTAGATGGTGTGAAATTTACAGCATTTATTGTGGAGCGAAGCATGGAAGGATTTACGGTTGGGCCGGAAGAGAAAAAGATGGGGATCAAGGGTTCATCCACCTGCCCGATTTACTTCGATCATGTCCATGTTCCGATTGAAAATGTGCTTGGCGAAATCGGCAAGGGGCATCTGATCGCATTTAATATTTTGAATATAGGCAGATTCAAGCTGGGGGCGGGCTGTTTGGGTGCGGCGAAGGAGACGATCCAGTTGGCTTCCGCATATGCGAATGCTCGCACACAGTTCGGTAAGCCAATCAGCAGTTTCCCGCTTATTGGGAAGAAGCTCGCGGAGATGAATACGCTGACCTATGTGTTAGAGAGCATGGTATATCGAACATCAGGATATATTGATGCGATGCTGCAAGACGTCAATGATGGCTCTACTAGTACGGGAGCGCAAGATTCAGCCCATGCAGGCGTATCTCCGGCCAAAGCAATCGCGGAGTTTGCGCTTGAATGCTCCATTATTAAGGTATTTGGCAGTGAAGCACTGAACACGATTGCGGATGAGGGCGTGCAAATCCATGGCGGTTATGGCTACATCCAAGAATACAAGGTCGAGCGGATCTATCGTGATGCACGCATTAATCGTATATTTGAGGGCACGAATGAGATCAATCGACTGCTTATTCCTGGCACCTTGCTGAAAAAAGCATTAAAGGGCGAGCTTCCGTTAATGGAGCGCCTAGAGCGGCTGCAGGAAGAGGTTCTGGCATTTAGCCCTTCACTTGGCGATGAAGAAGATGGTCCAATGGCTGAACTTTATAAGTTGTTGAACCAAATGAAAACAGCGTTTCTCGTTGTTGGTGGAACGGCGGTTCAGAAGTATGGTACGCGCATCGAGCAAGAGCAGGAGGTTCTTTCCGCACTCGCAGACATGATGATTTATATTTACGCAGCAGAAAGCGCGATTCTACGAACGGATAAGCTGGTTAGCCGCTTAGGTGAAGAGAAGGCGGCGCTTGCTCTGCAAATGACACAGGTGTTCGTTCGTGATGCGCTTCAGGTAATTGAACAGAGAGCCAAAGAAACGCTTCAAGAAGCAGCATCAGGAGATGTCCTTCGCACGCAGTTATCGCTGCTCAAGAAATTCAGCCGTACCACTCCATTGTCCCTGACCTCTCAGAAGCGGGCTATCGCGGCACGCATTATTGCGAACGAGCGATACACCGTTGTCTAGATCAGCAATGAGCAGTGGTCGATATGCGCTGATGCATGCTGAAGCGCAACTAGAACGAGGAAGGGGAGTAGCATCATGAATGCCTATTCTGATGAAAGGCCATGGCTGCGCCATTATCCCGAAGAAGTAGCACCGTCGTTCGATTATCCGAAGCATAATGTGGCCCACCTGATAGAGAAGGCTGCGGCAGAATTCCCTGAGCGCGCAGCTATTGAGTTTATGGGGAAGACGCTTACGTATCGTGAACTACTCGCTTCTGTCTATCAATTTGCTGGAGGCCTGCGCTCACTAGGTGTGAGTGCAGGGGAGCGGGTTGCCATCATGCTGCCGAATTGCCCGCAAATGATCATAGCCTATTACGGCACATTGATTATGGGTGGAATCGCGGTGATGACGAGTCCACTGTACATGGAGGGAGAATTGGCCCACCAACTGGAGGATTCCGGAGCAACTGCGATCATTACATTGGATTTGCTGTTTTCTCGTGTACTTCATGTGAGGCAGAAGACGAAGCTGAATCACATGATTGTTACTTCTATTCGGGATTATTTGCCGTTCCCAAAAAATTGGTTGTATCCATTGAAGATGAAGAAGGATGGCCAATCGCTCTCAATTCCTGATGTTCCGGGTGTTGTTCGTTATAAACGATGGCTCGCATCAAGTATGCCCCTAACGAGCGCGCATTCTGTGGATGCCGAACAGGATGTCGCCATGATTCAATATACAGGAGGCACAACCGGAAGAGCGAAGGGAGTGATGCTGACGCATTATAATTTGATTGCCAATACGGTGCAGACGTCAAATTGGTTCTATCGCGCGCAGCGCGGCAAGGAAACGTTCCTTGCGGCACTCCCATGCTTTCATGTGTTCGGCTTGACGGTACTGCTCAATTTAGGAATTCATCTGGCAAGCAAGCTTATTCTGCTGCCTCGGTTCGATACGATGCAGGTGCTCGAGTGCATTCATAAGGAAAAAGCAACGATCTTCCCAGGAGCTCCGACGATGTACATTGCAATTAACCACCATAAGGAGGTAGCACGGTACGACCTATCGTCTGTGCAGGCATGCGTGTCTGGCTCTGCACCACTCCCATTGGAGGTGCAAGAGCGGTTCGAAGCCATTACAGGAGGCCGGTTGATTGAAGGTTATGGCTTAACGGAAGCTTCACCGGTTACACATGCGAATCCGCTCTGGGGATATCGGAAGATCGGAACCATTGGCATTCCATTTCCCGATACAGATGCTAAGATCGTCAATCCAGACACTGGAGAGACGATGCCAGTAGGCAGCATTGGCGAACTGGCTGTACGAGGGCCGCAGATCATGAAGGGATACTGGAATCGACCTGAGGAGACGGCAGATGTGTTGAAAGAGGGGTGGCTGCATACTGGCGACATGGCCAAGATGGATGCCGACGGGTTCTTCTCGATCGTTGATCGGATGAAGGAAATGATCAATGCAAGCGGATTTAAAGTGTTCCCGCGCGATGTGGAAGAAGTGCTGTTCGAGCACCCGCAGGTAAAAGAGGCAGCTGTCATCGGTGTGCCGGATCCTTATCGGGGGGAGACAGTCAAGGCCTTCATCGTGCCAGTGGAAGGAGCTGCGATTACAGAGAAGGAACTGGAAGGATGGTGCCGGGCTAAGCTCGCTGCATTCAAGATTCCGCGGCAAATTGAATTTCGAGCGGAGCTGCCTAAAACAATGGTTGGCAAGGTGTTAAGGCGCAAGCTGGTGGAGGAAGAGGCCCAGCGCCGGCTGCAGCGCGATGGCCATCGGGATGGGATCGCATCAGATGATACAGACAAGGACAAAGAGTAGATGCTGCGCAATATGCATGCATTGTGATAAGATAGAAGGGGGAAGGCCGGTCGTTGATAGAGATCGGCCTTCTCTACTTTCAACATTTTGTTAGTGAAGTAAGGGCATAATGTTAGTATACTATTAGGTAAATAATGGAGGAAGAATCGAGAGGTGGCTAACATGAGCAATGAGCAGAATCTGCAGTGGGATGAATTAGAGGCACGTGCGCAGTCTTCGTTCTGGGGATACTTGGGTTGTGAGCTCGTTCATGCGGATGAGAAGGAAGTGATCCTCCGGCTAGATGCGAAGGCTCACCATTTGAATATGATAGGCATTGTACATGGCGGCGTGTTGTCCTCCCTGCTTGATAATGCGATGGGAATCGCCGCTTCCGCATACAAGCAAGATCCGAATATTGTTACCGGAAGCCTGAATGTGAACTTTCTGCGACCAATGAAGGCAGGAATATTGGAAGTAAGGGCGCATGTCGTTCATGCAACGAAGCGTGTGCTCACGCTTCAAGGCACGGTAGTAAATGAGCAAGGAGAGCTTGGCACAATGGCAACGGGGACTTTCCACGTGAGAGGTCAACGCGCGGGAGGTTGACATTTAGCACCGATTTGTCATAATGACGTTAAGCTAACTATCGGATATCAGGTCTCGGAGGAGGAGATGGATTCGGAATTGAAGGCATTGATTGTCATAGATTATACGTATGATTTTGTAGTGGGCCGACTTCCA
>NZ_JMDX01000231.1:0-8701 GCF_000935845.1 Paenibacillus sp. E194 | reverse complement strand
ATGCAGCAAGCAAAGGGGTGGTTGTGGTCAACTCCAGCGGCAACGCAGGGGAGAAGCTATGGAGTATTACAGCGCCAGGACTGGTGGAGGATGTCATCACCGTTGGGGCAGCTACCTTACCTACTTATGAACCGACCCTCTCGAAGGACGATCGCAGCATACGCCTAATTTCAGATAGAAATACACCGGCTTTTCCGAAGCAGGGCTCCGCTGATGTTGTCTTCGTTAGTGGGGACAGTCCTAAAGTGATTACACAGAAGCAGCACCAAGGGAAATGGATCGTAGTGAAGTCTCCCAGTTCCTCGGTAACATCTTATTATGAAGCGGCATGCCGAGCGAAGGCTGGCGGTATTCTGTTCTATCAAGATGGGAAGGTAGAGTGGGAGCCGGAGATTAATATTAATATTCATAATGAGCAAGATCATCGACTTATTCCCGCAGCTACTATTTCTCCACAAGGAGCGACGATGTTGAAGCAAGGCAAATCGATAGCCTGGAAGTGGGGAGAAGAGCAGAGAAGCCGAATGTCGGCGATGAGTTCTCGTGGCCCCGCTGTAGGTACTTGGCTTATGAAGCCGGATCTTGTAGCTCCGGGGATTGATGTACGCAGCTCGATGCCGCGTGATCTATATGAGCAGGGTTATGGGAATATGAGCGGAACGAGTATGGCTGTCCCTTATGTGTCGGCCGCAGCCGCGATCATTCTAGAGGCACATCCGGAGTGGACGCCTGCAATGGTGAAGTCGGCGCTGATGACTTCAGCGGATAAGCTTACGGATAACAATGGATTGGAATATCCGTATCACGCACAGGGATCAGGGCTGTTAAATATAGATAAAGCGCTGGATGCACATACCTTCCTACAGCCCGCGGCGTTAACGTATGGAGTAGTTGGAACAGAGTCTTGCGGTACACAGAAGGAGCAGTCGTTCCAAGTGACGAATCGCACCGCGCAGGAAATGATCTATCAGGTTACATTGTCATCCGAAGCAAGAAAATGGGACATCTCCTATCCTGCTTCCATTACGTTGCAGCCTGGCGAGACAGTCCGTGTTCCTGTTGTATGGGATCTAACCACTCTTAAGGAGACGGGAATCCTTACTGGGAGCCTCCAGCTTACGAACGGAACAGAATTGCTACGAGTCCCATTCCAATTGATACATGGTTCCGGTCATTATCCGCTGCTGACGGGATGGTTTGCAGACGATCAAATGCTCGCGCCGAACGGGGACGAACATAAGTCAATCCGATTCCATTATTATTTGCCAGGCGGTGCTGATCGGATGATTATTACAGCGAGCCGTATTGATATAGGGAAGAAGGCTGAAAGTGAATATTTATTGTTCAATAAGCCGAATCCTATCAATGGATTGCATACGTACGAATGGAATGGTACAGATGTGACGGGCCGCAAACTGCCAGATGGGTTGTATAACTTGAAGAGTAAAGCGTTCGCGGATGGACGTTCGGAGATGAAGGACGATCAAATAATCTATATCGATCGTGAAGCCCCTAGGGCAACCTTTATGAAGGAAAAGTCGGAACGTGGAGTTGTGCAAGGGACGATTCAAGACATGATGCTAACCCTTGATTATGCGGTACGGCCTATGTTTCGTATTGCCTCGGGAATTAAACAGCCGTCCCTGATTGATGTGAAGTGGAGCACTTCGAACACAGGAAATTGGAAGAGTGTCCGATTCAGTGAAGACAAGAGGATGTTCCATGTGTCTCTTGTGGGGTCAGGGTTGAAAAAAGGCGAGCACAATATATTTATCCGGATGGAAGATGCCGCCGGCAACGTACAAATTCAAAAAACACAAGTAAACATATAGCAGCTTGGAGCGGGGGCCATCCTCCGCTTCATTCTATTTTACATGGAATAATTTTCATATTTTTGAGAAGGTAAGAGTTCATAGAATGTTAAGGAGGCAATCTGATCTTTTGCAATTATTTATGATAGGATTAAAGAAGCTAACCTAATAGAATGTGGCGTAATGTTTCACGTGAAACATGTTCATGATAGATAAGGTGTTTTTAAGAAAGTGATTAGAATAGAAGTGTAACGACGTCGAAAGATATCATTCGAAGTTTTTCTTTTATCGTGTACAAAAAAAGGCAGGAAAAAGGCACAAGCTTGGAGAATACATAAGGCAGAGCGTATAATTTTGTCGAAGGAAAGAATTGGTTCAAGTCAGATGTCCTACTCTTCATTGTCGCGAAGGACGTAAAGGGAATGGAAAATTGCGAGGAGTAGCGGGAATCGCAGCCTAATTGCCTCCCTGAGCGACGTAGGGCAGAAGATCAAGAATGGAGCAGAGCACTGCCGCTTCTTCATGTGCCTGGCATTATTTTGAAGTTAGGTGGTATTATACGGAAATGAAAGAACAACTGTCTCGGTTATTCGGTTTTGCGGAGCGTCAATCGCTGGATGAAGTGAAACAGCTTCCGGTGAATGAGATTGTCAGCAGTCCCTATCAGCCTCGAACTATATTCGATGATGAGCGTATTGATGAACTGTGTCAGACGATCAAAACGCACGGCGTTATTCAGCCGATCGTTGTCCGCCAGCGAAACGGGCAATTTGAAATCATTGCCGGAGAGCGCCGTTGGCGTGCTGTCAAGAAGTTGGGCTTGGATACGATCCCGGGCATCGTAAGAGAAATCAATGACGCTCAGGCGGCATCCATCGCCTTAATCGAGAATTTGCAGCGTGAAGGGCTTACAGCGATTGAAGAAGCATATGCTTATCAGAAGCTCATTGATTTGCACAATTTGACGCAAGAAAGCTTGGCGCAACGGCTTGGCAAGAGTCAGTCTACAATAGCCAATAAAATTCGCTTGCTGAATCTACCGGATGTAGTGAAGCAGGCCTTAATGGAACGCAAGATTACAGAGCGACATGCAAGAGCATTGCTTGGTCTCGATTCAGAGAACTTGCAGCTCAAACTGCTTGAGGAGATTATCGCAAAAGAATTGAATGTTAAGCAGACAGAGGCACGAGTCGCGTTTTATAAAGAGGTTCACAAGGCGAAGAAATCGAAGCGTATCTCATATACAAAGGATGTACGTCTTGCGCTGAATACGATTCGACAGTCAATCGATCTTGTGACTGGATCAGGCTTAAAAATTAAAACGGATGAACATGATCATGATGATCATTATGAGATTGTCATCAAAATACCGAAAAGGTAGATTATTAGTAACGTGTGTTGTTTAAAGAGGTCGATAGATATTTCTTACAAGGATGCAGTAGCCTAATTCAATAAGAAGAGGGATTTATGGCTATAGCTATGGGATTGATGAAAGTAAAATTCCTGCTGGAAGAGGGGACGTAAATCTAGCTGCTCCGCATATACATTTGCACTTACATCCTGACCTTTTTAGTGACCTATATATCAGATTCACCTAATTATCGGTTGATTCCAGCCTAATCGTTGTATGTTTCATATCGTACAGCGATATTGTTGTCATGCGTAGTGCTCAAATATGTGCAGCGGCAGGCAAGAGGCCGCTCTTTTCTGTTTTTGTGGTCGTTAGCGGTTATCGTTACAGCTAGAAACGCAAAAGAAACAACATTGAGGTGAAGAGGAATGGCTAAGGTTATTGCCATTACCAACCAGAAGGGCGGCGTCGGCAAGACAACGACGACGGTAAATTTGGGTGCAGGTTTGGCGTTATTAGGGAAGCGGGTGCTGCTTGTCGATATTGATCCACAAGGCAACACCACGAGTGGTATCGGGATTAACAAAGCAGATGTAACGAATTGCATTTATGACGTAATTATTAATGATGTTCATCCGAAGGATGCAACGATTCCGACTATGGTCGAAGGTCTGCATATTATTCCGGCAACGATACAATTGGCGGGTGCTGAGATTGAATTGGTTCCGACGATATCACGTGAAGTACGATTGAAGAAATCGCTTCAGCTTGTAGCACATTTGTACGATTACATATTAATTGATTGCCCTCCTTCACTTGGTATATTGACGATCAATTCCTTAACAGCATCCCATTCGGTCATTATACCGATTCAATGTGAGTACTATGCGTTAGAGGGACTCAGCCAATTGTTGAATACGGTCAGACTTGTTCAGAAGCATTTGAATACCTCACTGCAAATTGAGGGCGTTCTTCTTACGATGCTTGATGCACGTACGAACTTGGGCATACAAGTCATTGATGAGGTTAAGAAGTATTTTCAACAGAAGGTGTATACAACGATTATTCCTCGTAATATACGCCTTAGTGAGGCACCGTCACATGGTCAGTCGATCATGACCTATGATCCGAAATCAAAGGGTGCGGAAGTATATTTGGAACTTGCGAAGGAAGTGATTTCGTATGAGTAAGCGATTAGGACGTGGATTAGACGCGCTCATTCCGTCACTATCCGTCAATGATGACGATAAGGTAGTAGAGGTATCTCTACAACAGCTGCGTCCCAATCCATATCAGCCGCGAAAACATTTTGATGAGCAGTCTATTCAGGAGCTTGCAGAATCAATTAAGCAGCATGGTGTCATTCAGCCTATTATTGTGCGGAGTGTTTTAAAGGGATATGAGATTATTGCTGGAGAACGCCGCTACCGAGCCTCTCAGCAGCTTGGGTTGCAGCATATTCCAGCAGTTGTTCGTAACTTCTCCGATCAACAAGTCATGGAAATTGCCCTGATTGAAAATTTACAACGTGAAAATTTAAATGCCATTGAATTGGCCGTTGCTTATCAAGCTTTAATGGATCAGTTCACGTTAACGCAAGAAGAACTATCTGTTAAAGTAGGTAAGTCGCGCTCACATATCGCTAACTTCTTGCGCCTATTGCAGCTCCCAGAAGAAGTAAAGGAATGTGTTTCACGTGGAACACTATCAATGGGACATGCGCGTGCCATTGTAGGGGTAAAGGACGAGGCAAAAGTGAAACAGTTGGCTAAGGCTTCCATCGAACAAGGGTGGAGCGTTCGTCAGTTAGAGGAAGCAATCCAGCAGATGAACAAAAAAGGGAAGTCAATTGATAAAACGAAGCTTGTCCGCAAAGATCCTTACTTAGATGAATTGGAAGAAAGTTTGCGTGAACGATTCCGTACGACAGTTAAAATTAAACAGAGCAAAGATAAAGGGAAAATTGAGATATCGTACTTTAACAAGCAGGACTTGGAGCGATTACTAGAATTGCTTCAATCGTTGTCGGCTCAATAAAGCCTTAGTTGAGTACTTGTACATGAACTGGCATTCTTGGTTGTTATCCGAAGCAAGAGGGGATTACACTAAGTATGCCAGTTTTGTGTTGCGGACAGAACAAAGATCCAGAAGGACAAGGCAACGATAAATGGCTATTTATTTTACAAAATATTGAAGCAAAAGGTTACAACTTTGTTGTCTCTTCATTCGGTTAGATCGTGTTATAACTAAATATAGAGATCCGTTAAAAGCGCATATTTCAAAATATCATCAATGACCATAAACAGGTACAGCTTCATCGCAGCCTTTGGAAGTTGATATTGGGTAGAAAAACGCAGATTTTTCAAGTTGAATGGTGAGGAATAGGGAAAAAAGTATTGTATGAGTCCGATGAAAAAATTTATACTAAGGATGGACGAAATACATATAGAAAATGACTCATCATTCGGCCAGCTCGCATCATAGCTGCCCATTATAGATAATAAATATCTGATAGACAGCAAGCGAATTAATGGGGAAACGCAAGGATGAGGAAGTCCGTGCATTTGGGGTACGGGACACGTTATAGGCAGGAGAGAACAAAGACTTATGATGAATGAATTGCAGAATGATTGGTTGCCACTCATTGCCGCTGGCATCGGCATATTGTTATTGTTGTTACTTATTATTGTTCTTCTCCAAGGGTCACAGCTCCGTAAGCTTCGCCGCAAATATGAGGCGATTATGGGGGAAAGCGGTATTGAAAATTTGGATGTTGTATTGTCCAGCATGCATGAGGATATTGCACATCTGCAAGGGAAGACGGAACAGCATCATGCTGACATGGAGCAAACGAAAAAAGCTCTGAAAAAGATGAAATCCCACGTCGGCATACAGCGTTACAATGCATTTGCTGAGCGCGGGAGTGATTTAAGCTTCTCGATTGCATGGTTAAATGAGGAGCAGGATGGGGTTGTCATTACAGGCATCCACGGACGGGATCACTCTTATGTATATGCGAAGCCCATAGAGAATGGACAGTCTTCCTACTCCTTGTCCCCGGAAGAGAAGCAAGCAATGGAGCTTGCAGAGGCAAAGAAGGGCTCCTAATCCATGTACTTATCGATGGGCTAAGGAAGTGAGTGACTGTTCGATTGTATCCGCGATCACCTCGGCCATGCCCATGACCAAATGAAGCCTAGTATTTTGCAATACGAAATATTCCATGAAGCCTCCGACGTTGACAATGCCTGTAATGTGCATATCTCCGATCGGGGGCAATTGTTTATTTACCCCAGCTCCAGGACGGACCGGCCCCTCAACGACTTGAACGGATCCCACACTGCTGCTCTGGCCAAGACAAGCGTCAACGGCAATAATGAAGGTATGAGGATCGCTCGCTTGCAGCGAATCTATCGTCTCTTGTAAATTCATGGCATGAACAGGCTGCTGTAGTGTCCCGAGTACTTGAAAGTGACGGGAAGTGGATTTCGACAGCCGTGTCCCGACGAGAGGGCCGAGACAGTCGCCCGTTGAACGGTCGGTTCCAATGCAGATAACCGTTGTCGACTGGTGAGAAGCTCGCATTTGCAAATGGTACTGGCAGGAATGAATCAGAGAAGATAGTGCGTTAGGTGCATCATAAACCACTTTACAAGGATGGCATTCATGGGTTGACTGGCGTTTGAACAAAGAAAATGTCATCACAAGCAGCCTCCGTTTTCTACTAAAGGTACTATCTAGTATATGGAAGCAAGAAAACTTTTATACTTCGACGAGAATAAGTTCCTATTTTATAATAAAGTGTCCTAACATTGATAACATTAGATAGTGATAGAGGAGGAATGAGGATGTTATGGGCCGCAGCGGCAGATAAACCAGAAGAAGTAACCGACAATATTGAACAGACGCTGTCGGTATTCGAGAAATGGCAGCAAGGGGTATGGAACTGGATAACCGATATGGCAACTTGGGAAATGCTCTTAGTGAAAACCATTAAAATTGTGCTGATTATATTAGTAACCAGAATCGTGATTCGCATTGTTCATCGAATGATTAATCATACGATTGCCAAGCAGGAGAAATCCCGCCTGAACGGACAACCGAGACGGCTTGTTACGGTAGGTAAGCTGCTTAAAAATATGACTTCGCTTGCGATGAATTTCATTATGATCCTTGTGGTTTTATCGGAGTTCAATGTGAATTTGGCACCGCTGTTAGCAGGGGCAGGGGTCGTCGGCTTGGCCATTGGTTTTGGTGCTCAAAGCTTGGTGAAGGATGTCATGACCGGATTCTTTATCATATTGGAGGATCATTTCGCAGTAGGCGATGTCATTAAGGTTGGTTCCTTCCAAGGTACGGTAGAGATGATTGGTTTGCGGTCTACTCGAATCCATAGCTGGACTGGAGAAGTTCACGTCATTCCAAATGGTAGCATTACCGAGGTAACCAACTATTCACTAAACAACTCGATTGCTGTTGTGGATGTATCAATTGCTTATGAGGAGAATGTAGAGAAGGCTATTCAAGTCATGAATAAAGCGCTTGAAGTATTGCCAGAGCACAATGAGAATGTAGTCAAGACGCCGCAAGTATTGGGCGTTCAAACGCTTGGGCCTTCAGAAGTGACGATTCGGGTTATTGCCGAATGCCGTCCATTTACCCAAGCAGGTGTTGTTCGTATGATTAATGCAGATATGAAGCAGGCTCTGGAGCGAGAGGGAATTGAAATTCCATACCCGCGCCTCGTTACGTATCAACGAGCCGAACAAGGAGGGAATATGTAATGGAACGTAAAGTCTTCGCACTGGGTGATATCGTTCAAATGAAAAAGCCTCATCCTTGTGGTACGAATGAGATGGAGATCATTCGAATGGGCATGGATATCCGCATTAAGTGCGTTGGATGCAAGCATAGTGTGCTCGTCCCGCGCGCGAAGTTCGAGAAAAGCATGAAGAAGGTGCTTCGTTCTGCTCAATCTGATTCCGAGTAAGATAATTTTGTAAAAAGTATGTTGCAATGTAGTGTGGACTATGGTAAGATAACTCTTGCTATGGAAAGGTACCCAAGAGGTCCAAGGGGGCTGACTCGAAATCAGCTAGGCGTCGCAAGGCGTGCGTGGGTTCGAATCCCACCCTTTCCGCCACTTATTGGATACGACAACTCCGGAGCTTAGGCTTCGGAGTTTTTTGCATGTTATAGGCAAGTTTTTCTGTCCTGGAGTTGTTGATGACGATGTTTGTGTTGCAGTAACAAATGCTGAAAACAATAAATAAGAGAAGGGACTTCGCATGCGCGAAATCCCTTCCTGGTTGACGGTGCTTATTCGACTTCTATCTTCACAATTCAGATGGCTTAGGTTTTCTTCATCATATGGAATCATATAAAAATTCCATTACGACAAGTGTGTTACAGATAAATGCTCTACAGCACAACCCCTCGCTTCCCTTATTTCGTAAAGTTAAATGTCTCCACTAGGCTTCTTTGCTCCATTGTTCAACGGAACCCACCTCGCTTCGCACCGTCAGTTGTTATTATGATC
>NZ_JMDX01000230.1:0-8905 GCF_000935845.1 Paenibacillus sp. E194 | reverse complement strand
AAATTAGACATGTTGAGTACCGCGCTGCAATGCTACTGATGAAATACGAATCAGCGCGAGCGTCCGGCATAAACGAGAGCCACCACGAAAGTGTGGCAGAAGCAGCCGGAGTATTCCCATCACCCGCTCCATAACAAATGAAATGCGCCGCAAGGCGCTTTTTTATTTGGAACGGAAATGAGATGGGAAGCGAACCCCAAGGGTTCGACCGTCCGTAAAGACATCGAGGAGATACAAGAGTAGGACGAGGGTCAACATGAACAATAAACCATTATTTTACCCTACGAATACGGAGGATTATCTGAACCAATTCGTAGACAAAGAAACGATATCGAATTGGGCTAATCCAACGATGTCTTTGGCTGTGAAGCAGCGATTGATCAATGTTCCCGCAGATAAGAGGATTAAATCTCGCGAGGCTGTCAAGCGTAGAGAAGCTGCCCGAATGCTGTACCGACTTTATTTGCAGCTTTGACCATACAGGCCGGATAAACAGCTTGCACTGATCGTTTCCCGGTAGCTACTGGAGGAGGATCGCCAAGTTCATCCGTAAGCGGATGATTCCGTCTCAACCTTGTTGAGTGTGCGCTGCAATGTTTTTAATAGTTTACGAAAGTGAGAAAAATAGGATATACTTTCCATACAATAGAATGGCTTTATGGGCGGTCGGCTAATCTCCCGGAAGGGAGGTGAAGCCTGTGAGTGTATATGAAGCACTATCCGTTATGTTTCAGTTCGGACTGTGGATATTGGCGTTGCTAACATTGATTGTAACGCTGCTAATATACTTGCACGAAATAGACCGCCCTCAGCAAAAGGTATGCGGTCTATTTTAACGTAAACCTATAGCCACCGCCTTTGAAGCGGCTATTGTACAGAGTCGTGTTCCAGCACGACTCTTATTATTTATATGATATCATAGCGTTTTTTAAACGTCTATTTTAAGTTTAAAGGCGTTTATTCTTCAGCTTCTTCTTCGAATTGCAATATTAGGGATATATCTTTAATGTTCAAAGCATAAGCGATCTTTTCTAACATCTCCAGATTTACCTCTTGTCTTTTTGTACTACATAGCTTTGAAATTCTAGCTTGCGCAACACCTGATAGCTGAGCTAGTTCTGTCTGCGTGATTCCTTTTTCTTTCATAACTTCTTTAAGTTTGATTTTAATACGTAACATTGTCTAGATCCCCCTTGACAAATTATGACCGCAAGCGTATATTAAATATGACTACAAGAGTATAATTGTCTAAAAGTAAATTATTCGATTCCCAAAAAGTATAACTTTTTACTCGTTTCTCTTCGACAAAAAGAGGTGGGTTATATATGCTATGCATGGAGTAATGGTTGGTCAATTAACTTTATAGTTATAATGAAGCGAATCAGCAACCTTACATAGGTTTAAACCGAATGCATTCAGTATTATTGATATGACTAAGGGAGACCTATCTAAAGCAAAATTTAAGTGATGTCACTCGTACTCAATCGTCAATAGATACCGTGAATCAACGATACCAAACAAGTACGTGAATTATCAACCGTATAAGTAGCCTGATTGTGAAAATGGCCATTGCTGATGTTATAGGCAAAAGCCCTAAGAACAATGGAATTTCTGTACGAGATTTTCATAAGTAAACATCAAGAATCGTAAATGCGGATACTCGCAAGCTCTGATTTCTAGCATGAACACCATGTATGTTATCACACATTGCGCTGAAACGTTGGGAAACATCATGCCGAAGACAATATTTATTTATTAGGTAATCGAAGTTATTACGGTTACACACTATTAAATGGTCAAGCTCAGATTCATGATAGAGAAGGTGAGTGCGGCGTGGAACAGGCAGTTATCGAACTCGTACTCGATCTCGGATACGAAATCGTTTATCGGAATGGATATCTTATCGCGGAAGATTATCTAGTTATTATCGAGCACGGTATTATGTGGCTATACCATGTAAGCCAGAAGAACGACAGAGGATTTTACGTAAGCAATAAGGCTGGAATTTGGCTCGGGCAGTTGAAAGGAAAAGAAGCAGCCGATGAGCCAGAACTCATAATGCGGGTCATTGACTTCATGCGAGATATGTCCTTTTACGACTTTTTGATTAAGCATCACGATTGGACAATGGACTATGATTTTCATTTCGTCGAAGCCGTGAGTTAATCTTATAAAAGAATTGTGACAAAAGGCACTTTATTTGCTCTGGAGTGAAAGGAGCATCATAAGAGCGCTTGAGGAATAAATTGTAATATGCTAATATAACAGGGGATCGTGCTGGAACACGATCCCCATGACAACTACCGCAATAAGAGCGGGGGCGTTCTGGGAGGAAGTAACCTGCGACTGTGCAAAGGGCGGGTTACTTTTTTTTATGGAAGGACAGCATCAGGATAACAAATGTTCCGAATGACAGCATTAATGTCAATGCTTCATACATTGTCATGGCACTCACCTCCTCGAAAGAAAATGATGGACCTTCTTTCTATGAAGATGGCGCCTCCTGCCCTTAAACCGTTTTCGTTGTCCTAGTGATTATACCATATTTTACTATATGAAAAGAGTCTGTTAGAGGCTCTTTTTCTTTTTTTACTAATTGTAATTGCTACCCAAAAGCGGCGATCTCGGCAAAAAAGAGGATCGCCGCAATTTCAACGATCTATGTACGTATTTCTTGCATTTATACTTCTTTGAAATGAAGGACGAAACCGGGTCTTCCGGCATTCTCAACCTGGCATTTATACACGATATCATCAATTGAAACAACGGCTGGTCGATCATATTCAATAAACTTGTAGTTTACCTTCTCTTGAACGCAATAACGCTCAATTTCATCTAAAAACTGCTGCTTGCTTTGTGGAAGTTGATCGAGCTCAACCGAAAAGCCTTTCTTCATCAGCTTCTTCCAAACATTCTTCATGATGCTTGTCCTCCTCTGCATAAATAGATGATTTCTTTCCGTATCATCCATTCTACCATATTCATCCGTTCCATATGGATCGAAGAGAAAGAATATGCGACCGACCTCAGTGGACGAAAGAAGCGGTCGCATCGGCTTATGGCGGGGGCTTGCAACTAGTCTATACGCGCTCGCGCCAGTAGTTCAGCAAGTCTTCGAGGGTATGATCGAGAGGAATTTCTGGCCTCCAGCCTGTATGTTCTGTAAATTTCGAATGATCGCCAAGCAGAATTTCGACGTCGGATGGACGCATGCGGCTCGGATCTGGCACAATGTCGATCGTAATATTGGATTTAGCCAGCAGCATATCGAGCATTTCTCGAATCGTGACGCAAGAGCCGGATGCAATATTATAGCAGTCTCCAGCTTCTGCACGCTCCAGCGCGAGCCAATAAGCGCGGACAATATCGCGTACGTCGGTAAAATCGCGCTTCGCTTCCAAATTGCCCACATGGACAGTAGGTGGACGAACGCCCTTCTCAATTTCGGCAATCTGCTTCGCGAAGTTGGACGTAACGAACTGTTCACCACGGCGTGGACCCGTATGGTTGAAGGTTCTCGTCCGGATGACATGGAGGCCGTAGCTCTTATGATATTGATAGCCAAGGTAGTCTTGAGCTGCTTTGCTCACTGCATATGGACTTAACGGACGGAGGGGATTTTCTTCTCGTATCGGAGTTTCGTGCGGCTCTACATGACCGTATTCCTCACTGGAGCAGGCAATTTGAATTTTACAATCGAGATTGATGCGTCTTACCGCTTCGAAAATATTCAATTGACCCGCAACGTTGTTGTAGATTGTATCTGCTGGCGAGTTCCAGGAGGTAGGGACGAAGCTCTGAGCGGCCAAATGAAAAATAAGATCCGGCTTCTCATTTGTAATGAGCGATTCTACAGAGAATGCATCGCGGAGCTCACATTCTGCCAGATGAATATCGGGCAGAATGTGGCGAATGTGTTCTAGGCGGCTGCGATTGCGAATTGTGCCGATTACCTCTACATTTTTGTCCAGCAAAAATTCCGCCATATGACTTCCTACGAATCCGGAGATCCCGGTGACAAGTGCCTTCATGTAACTGATCTCACCTCTCAGGTTGATAACATACACCCATAGTTCGGCATTACCCTATACTATGTGGAGTAGGCTGAAATTGGTGACGGCATTCGTACCGATTTATTCTTGCTCCGAATCTGTAGGAAGGAACCTAGCTAGTTCAGCTGGAATATCATTGCGCGCACAGTACATTTCCCGGGTCTCCCCAAGTAAGCACTCTTGATCATGCAGCAGCAGAAGCAGAGCGAACTGATTGGCTTGGCGCTCGAACTTGCCAACATGGAACAACGTATGCTGTTCGGTAAAGAAATGCCCGATGCCTTTATGTAGTCTGTCATGGGCAAGCTCGTGAGCGCACACGAATCGCTGCCATTCGAACGGCAATTCCGAATTAATGACAATATAGCGGCGTCGGAGCTTATGGAAATAGAGGCCGCGCGTTGATTTCCCGAGATCAGCTGTTCTAACTTGAATGTTCAAATATTGTGCAAGCTGAAAAGGACAGTTCGTTTTATATTTTCGAATTAATGATCGTACAATCTTCTCTACATCCATGAGATGCACCTCGCGGATAGGTTAGTCATTGAGCTATGTTCAGCCCCGGGGCTTGCGCTTATTGCGCTTCTTCGCATCCCAGAACAAGGCTTCCAACACTTGAAGCACCCGTTCACGGTCTTCCTCCTCGATGGGGACGCCATCGAACATAATTTCAGAATCTTCCTCCAACAACTGGCGGAAGTCCTTCTTATCTCTCCATGTGGCCCACTCAGGAATAGAATCAGATGAAGTTAAGGCCAGCGGCATCGAATTATCGATACGGCCTAGCAAGTAATCGCTCGATGTATGCAGCAGATCGGCAAGTCTGCCGATGATATCGCTCGGCGGCGTCGTTCGTCCTGCTTCATAATTGGCTACATTGGCGCGTTTCATACCGAGCGCGTGGGCAACATCGTCTTGCGATAAGCCTTGCTTGAGCCGCAGCTTCTTAATACGGGAACCTACAAGTTCTTTGTTCGTTACGGACATGGCTACCACCCTTATTTTACATATGTTCATAAATTCAAGATTGACGTTCATTTTATGAGCATGGTATGCTTGCAGTGTATCACACAGGAACAGGTGTTCGCAATAATTATCGGTGAGTTGTTTAGAATGAACAGCATCATTCTATAATGTTGTTTTGCACAACACAAGGCCAAGTTTAGTAGAACAATTCTTTTTTATTTCATGTTATTTTAAATAACTTCATTTCTAATTATGTCACTAATAATAACTTATATATGAGGAGCGATGAGGATGTTGGCAACGGTGAATCGGTCGGCTACGCGAAAAATGGTGGAGCAGTACTTGTCTATGGCACGTTTGTACAAAAGAACAGGCATCGTACGAAGAGAGATGAAAATGACGACTTCCTATGAACCGAGATTCCACGGTGCGACGAATCAGGTAGGCAAGCCAGTAGAAGAGATTGCCCTGCACAATGTAGATAAGGAAGCATACATGAAAATGGTACACGACAATGTCATGAAGGCGGTCACACATCTAGGCGACATGGAGCGCGAATTAATAGAGAACTGCTATCTCAATCCACATGTACAGAAGCCAGATTATCTGCTTTGCTTTGACTTGAATGTAAGTGAGCGTACATTCCGCAGAATCAAAGCACGGGCAATTACCGAGTTGGCCTTTATGCTTGGAATTGAAGTATTCGAGGATTGATGTAAGTCGTGGTTCATATTTCTTTGCTCTGCACATTAATCAAGAATAGCTGAGCAAGTCAGAAACAGAATGCTCGTGTCGAGCAAGAGCAAGGACGAGGACTCGAATGTATTGCATGATGAGATCGCAGTGACCTCCCGCTGGCCGGATGCTGGCACACAGGTGGACGGGACAAGGTGCTAAGATGATAGTGTGAGGTTGTGGGCATGGGGGCAGGACAACCTCGCAGTGAGGAAGGGAGAACCGTTTGCGGCGAAGCTGTATAACGGTTTTTTTGTACCGCAGGACAGGAGGTGAGGGCTTGCGAAGCAGCGAGATTCGGCAGGGGGTGATGAGTCGGGTACGGGAACGTTACCCTGACATCCCAGTGTTGGAGTCAGAAGAACGAACGAATGAGTTAGCGCCCTGTTTGGTCGTGAAGCTCGTTCGAGGGGAACGGACTCGTGCAGGCGAAGGTCGCTATCAAGCGCAAGCAGCTATCGAGGTCGAGTATTATCCCGATGCAAAGGCTGCTTCCGTTCATGATGTTGCGGATGCGCTGTATGATGCGCTGGAGCTGATTGAAGCAGGCGGCAGCTTATGCAGGGGGACAGGCTGGAAGCATGAGATCGTGGAACGCAAGCTGCGGTTCCAAGTGCAGTATGAGTACATGCTGACACGTTCTCGAGAGGAAATGAGCAAGATGAATGCCATGAAGCAGGAGGGACGCATTCGAGATGTCTAATGCAGACAAGCAGGACAAGCGTAATGTGGAACATGCCGAGGCTGCGGGAGAATTCGCTTTTGCGAAGGAGCAGTGGCTGGAAGCGAAATGCTGGAGTGCAGGCGAGCGAGACATGCTGCATGCGCTTCTGGCGGGCAACGAGCAGTACACGAAGGCGCAGATCGATGCGCTGCTACACCAATTTCAAATTCAGGAGGTAAAGTAATGGCTGGAGGAACATGGACGACGCAGAACAAGGTTAGACCAGGCGTATATGTACGCTTTCAAGGAGAGGCTGCTCCATCGGGAGCGGTTGGCGAGCGTGGGATTGTGGCACTGCCGCTGAAGCTGAGCTGGGGGCCAGCGAAAAAGGTTGTGGAATTGAACGCAGGGGAACCGGTATTCGAGCAGCTAGGCTACGAGTTGACGGATGAGGCTCTGCTGCTGGTGCGCGAGGCGTTTAAGCGCGCGAAGAAGGTACTGTTGTATCGATTGAATGAAGGTGCGCAGGCGGCTGCAACTCACAAACAATTGAAGGTGAAAGCACGCTTTGGCGGTGTTCGCGGCAATGATATTCAGCTCGTCGTACAGACGAATGTGAATGACAATACGAAGGTAGATGTAATTACGAAGGTTGGCGGACGTACCGTGGACAACCAGACGGTGAATCTGGCTGAACAGCTGACTGCAAATGCATGGGTTGAATTTGAAGGTACAGGAGCGATTGAAGCAAATGCTGGTCTGCCTCTTACAGGTGGAGACGACGGCAATGTGGTGAATGCGGATCATGTATCTTTCCACGAAGCAATTGCCGTTCATGATTTCCATACGGTTGCGCTTCCTTCAACTGATGCTGCGCTATGCTCTGTCTATGCGGTATTTGTAAAGCGTATGCGCGAAGAAGAAGGCAAGAAGATTCAGGCTGTTATGGCTCAATATCCAACTGCGAATCACGAAGGCATCATTAGCGTCAAAAATGGCGTGAAGCTGGCAGACGGCACAGTGTTGAATGCTGCTCAAGCAACAGTTTGGGTGGCTGCGGCAACAGCATCGGCAGCGATGAATGAGTCGTTGACGTATTCCGCTTATGAAGATGCGGTCGATGCTGATATTCGCATGACGAATACGCAGGTTGAAGAAGCTCTGCGCAAGGGTGAATTTGTATTCGTGCATCATCTTGGCCATGCTGTGGTGGAGCAGGATATCAATACATTGACGGCCTATACGCCGGACAAGGGGCAGCCGTTCTCCAAAAACCGCGTTATTCGCGTGTTGGACGGCATCGCCAACGATATGAAGCGAATTTTCGAAACGACGTATGTCGGCAAAACGAACAACAATGAAGAAGGACGTCAATTGTTCCGTGCAGAGTGTATCGCCTATTTGGATCAGCTTGAGCGCTTGAATGCAATTCAGCCGTTCGACGCCCAGACGGATGTGCTTGTTGCGAAGGGTGAGGCTTCGGACAGTATCGTCATTCAATTGAATGTGCAGCCGGTCGATGCAGTAGAGAAAATTTACATGAGAGTGAAGGTGAAGTAAGATGGGTTTCTTACAAGCGAAGGATACGATTTCGGGACGTGAAGGCACAGCTTTTGCACAAATTAATGGTCAAAATGAAGAAATGTTCTATATTAAAACGCTGGAAGCGAAAATAGAAAACAAAAAGCAGAAATTAAAACACTCGGCAACCGTGCCACACAGCACAAAACCTCCGGCTGGTCGGGAACAGGCAGCATGACAATTTACTATATGACGCCATTATTCCGCAAGATGATGCTTGATTATATTAAGACCGGCAAGGATACAAACTTTACGATTAATGTGACAAACGCAGATCCTACTTCTTCGGTGGGCACGCAGACGATCATGTTGAAGAACGTGAACCTGAACAGTGTCGTTATGGCGAAGCTGGATACAGAGAGTGACGTTTTGGAGGAAGAATTGGAGTTTACGTTTGACGATGTTGATATTTTAAGCAACTTTAATGCGCCTACAGTGTAATTTTAAATAACATAATTACCAACTAATATTCATTCAAGATGAGGAGAGCGATTGAAGATGACTACATTAAGCTATTTCTTTGCCCAAAATGCGGAACCAAATACGGAGATGCCATTCATTGTGTCCCCGCGCTTTAAGGATGACAAGGGGGAGCCGGTTGCATGGACGCTGCGCAGTATGAGTGAAGTGGAGAATGAGCAGTGCCGTAAGTCGGCAACAAAGCAGGTGAAGGGCAAGGGCGGGGTTGTTACGCCGGAAATCGACTTCAATGAATATACCGCAAAGCTGATTGTGGCAAGCGTTGTGTATCCGGACTTGAAAAATGCAGAGCTTCAGCAGTCTTACGGCGTTATGGGTGCTGAGGCGCTCCTGCGCAAAATGCTCTTGCCTGGCGAATATACCGGGCTGCTGCAGCAGGTGCAGACGCTGAACGGCTTCAATCAGGATATGAACGAGCTTGTCAATG
>NZ_JMDX01000229.1:0-8942 GCF_000935845.1 Paenibacillus sp. E194 | reverse complement strand
AATTAAAGACCACTGTTGAGATATCTCGACGGTGGTCTTTTTGTATATAAGGATTTAGGCTAGGTCTTAAGGATGGTTGACAGGGAATAAACGAACCAGTATGCTTGATTTTGCAAGCGTTTACATTTGGGGTGATTTATCTATGGAGGCATTGAACCACTACATAGTTTGGTAAAGACAATCAATCTAGCTTCATTATCTTTTGATATTTATGCAAACGTTTGCATCCATTTAGAGAGGAGAAATGTCATGAGGAAATGGAAGGCTTCGATCTCTGGTATGTTAGTTGGTGTCATGCTAATTAGCTTGATGCCAGTATGGGGAGGAGGGATGACTTATGCATTTTCTACATCTGCAGTCCAAGACTCCTTAGCTGAGAAGAAGAAGCAGCAACTACAGCCCAAATCAGCAGAACAGACAACGGCAGAAGACGCATTGAAGGCTGTTGATTGGAATATGGTGAAGCCATTAGGGTCGTCATCGACAGCAGGCTGGAATAGTGCCAAATTGGATCAGATGAAATTGACAAGCGATGCAAAGTATTTGTATTTCCGTGTCGATGCAGCTCATGCGGAGTCATGGCAGTATCTTGATATAGCTTTGCAGATCAATGATTTTGATTCCGGAGTCGCAACCAATCCTTATCAACGACAATTCAATTATAACCATACACAGCTGAAGCCGAAGTTCCATATTGTGATGGAATCGAAGAAAGGCGGCGAGGCGGCTGTATATGAGGGTGCCTCATCAACACCATTGCTTCATACAGGAGATTTACAAGGGGCATCCTTCCATGTTGCAGAGCAAGCCAAAGTAATGACTGGGGCAATTCCTTTGAATAAGCTTCAATTGAAGCTAAATGACACCGTCAAAGCGATTGTTGTTCTTAGCGGTGATCGCGCGGATGAGCATGGTGTATTCGATGTAATTCCCGAAACGGCAGACAATGAAATTGCGACAGGCTGGAATATGAAACAGAACCCGAACGGCTTATCTACCTATAGCGAGCCGTTTACGGTTACTTTTGCTCCAATCATTGATGGGGTTAAAGACAGTCTCTGGGACGATGTAGTGGCACTTGGTACATCTGTAACAGAGAGCACATATGGCGATACGAAGCTAGGTGCAATCAAACTGATCAATGATAGTAAGAAGCTGTATATATGGGTAGATGCACAATTGCCAAATTGGGGAGATAAGGGGCAGTATATTGATATTGCCCTCAATGTGAATCGTGTTGATTCAGGCATTGCGGACAATCCATGGAAAGCGCAATATAATTTTAGCGGTACAACGGAGAAGCCGCAGTATCATCATATGATGCGTTTGAAACAAAACAATGAGATAGAAGGCGCTGCTTTATATAAGGCCTCGGATTACAATACCCCCATTTTATCCACGTGGGGAGATCGTAAAGGATCAGAATTCGCTGTATCCAGACAGTCAGGATTTGAAGCGTCTATACCGCTGCATCAGCTCAAGCTAAAAAATAATGACGATTTGCGTCCAATTGTTGTTCTAAGCGGAAATGAGGACACGCATGGTGCATTCAATGTAATACCAGAAGATCCGGGGAATACACGAGCAAGTAGTTGGAATGAATCATCGAACCCGAATGTACAGCGTGTATATGCCGGAAATTACGAGATAAAGGGGATGAGTGACGCTCTGGAGCTGATTAGCACAGATCCGGCCAATAAACAGCAGCATGTAGCAGTTAATAAGCCGATTATCGTCACCTTCTCCGAACAAATTGAGATGAATGGGCAAGGCATCACGCTTGAGGATAAGCTAGGTGCGACCCAACCGATAGATGTGACGATAAAGGAGCAGCAGTTGGTCGTTACACCGAGTCAACCGCTGCGTTATGATACAGAGTATAAGGTTGTTATTCCAGCGGGAGTGGCAACGGGGAAGGACACGAATACACCGAACACAGCATATGAGTTTTCCTTTACAACCAAGGCTCGGCCTTCTATGCATGCTGCATGGATGGATCAGGATCATGAAGTTCGCGTTACATTGAAAGACATTGTTCCGAACTTGGATTACTCCGCATTTGCCGTATATGAAGGTACAACCAAATTGGAGAGCGCATCCTCTCAAGGCGAAGATGAGAAATCTGTGAAGATCCGTCTGTTCAATCCGGTTGATGATGTGTCAAAGGCATATACAGTACGCTATGAAGGAAATCCACAGAACATATATCGGGATATGCCGATCAAGATGCGTGGTATTTTGGATAGCTACGTATATGCTGGGGATGACTTAGGTGTTACGTATCATTCGACTTCAAGCAGCTTCAAAGTATGGGCGCCTACGGCTGCACGAGCTTCGTTAGCCTTGTACAATAGAGCGGACATGGCGAAAGATGTGCCTAGCAGGGAAGTCTCGATGCGTAAGGATGCAGCTACAGGGGTATGGGCCTCTAACGTGGATGGCAACTTGCATGGAACCTATTACATGTACAAGCTGCAATTCCCGGATGGTAGCACAACGTATGCACTTGATCCATATGCGAGATCGGCATCGGTGAACAGCGGGAAGTCGGCAGTTGTTGATCTTGCGGCAACCAATCCAAGGAACTGGGACGGGGATCGAAAGCCCCCATTCCTGGATCCAACAGACGCTGTCATATACGAATTGCATGTCCGTGATTTTTCAATTAATGAGAACTCAGGAGTATCGCCAGGCAGCCGAGGCAAGTTTACTGCCTTTACGGAAACAGGAACGACTTTGCCTGGAAAGCCAGATATAAAGACAGGGATCGACCATTTGAAAGAGCTTGGCATTACGCATGTTCACTTGCTTCCAACCTATGACTTCGGTTCGGTAAATGAGAAGCTGGTGGACGATCTAAGCTCGAAAGAACGAAAATTTAATTGGGGCTATGACCCGGTAAACTATAACATGCCTGAGGGTTCCTATACGACCAACCCAGCACAGGAAGACCCAGCGAAGAGAATTCGTGAGTTCAAGGCAATGGTGCAAGCGCTTCATGACCAAGGCATTCGGGTCGTGCTGGATGTCGTGTACAACCATACATTTGTAACCGGCCTGGAATCGGATATGTCCGTATTTGATAAGATTGTACCAGGTTATTTCTATCGGAGCGATGAGCAAGGCAACTTCACTAACGGCTCCGGAGTAGGGAATGAGATAGCAACAGAACGTCCTATGGTTAGCAAATACGTGCAGGACTCCGTGAAGTACTGGGCTGAGGAATACAATGTAGACGGATTCCGCTTCGACTTGATGAAGCTAGTCGATCTGCAGACGACACGCGCCATCGTGCGTGATCTGAGAGAGATTGACCCAAGCATCATAATCTATGGTGAGCCGTGGTCGGGAGGCAGCACACCGCTTGCTGCGGAATTGCAGATTGAGAAAGGCAAGCAGCGCGGAGAAGGATTCGCTGTATTCAATGACAATATTCGCGGGGCAATAAAGGGTGGAAGTGACGACGCTTCCAAAGGATTCGCGACAGGAGCCGAAGGCAAAGAAGCGGATGTGGTGAAAGGTCTGCTTGGTGCAATCACAGACTTTACGGCCTCCCCGACAGAGACGATTAACTATGTAACCGCACATGATAACTTGAATTTATGGGATAAGGTGCTGAAGACGCAGGGGAAAGATAAGGACATAAAACGAAATCCATTCGCAACCTTGACGGAGTCAAGTGTACTGGATAACGAGACCGTTAAGCGTTCCTTGCTTGCAAATGGTATTGTTCTTACGGCACAAGGCATTCCGTTCCTTCATGCAGGAGATGAGCTGCTTCGCAGCAAGTTCGGGGATCATAACAGCTATGAGAGCCCAGATGAGATTAATCAGATCGTATGGAAACAGAAGGCGGAGTACAAGCCAGTTTTTGATTATTTGAAAGGTCTTATCGAGCTGCGGACAGCACATCCAGCATTCCGCATGACAACGAAGGAAGGGGTGAAATCGAACTTACAAGTGTATCGCCAAGAAGGTCAAGTTATCGCATTCAAGCTGAATAACTATGCAAATGGGGATACGTGGCGCAATATCGCCGTCATTTATAACGGTTCGACTGCTCCGCAAGAAGTTACACTGCCCACTGCGGATGAATGGAGTGTGGTTGTCGACCATACGTCTGCTGGAGTGAAGACGATACGTACGGTGAAGGGCGGCAAGGTAGAAGTAGCCGGATTGTCCATGATGGTGTTGTACGATCAGGAGAATGGCTATACACCGATAGCGTCAAAGCTTGAAGTAGCACCTCTTACGCTTGGGTTAGAGCCAAGCGTAAGCACTCGCTTGACAGCAGTGGTGCGCGATCAGAAGGGTCGTCCTATGTTTACTGAGAACGTAACATGGGCATCATCCGATGCTGCGGTGGCCGTCATCAACAGTGGAGGCAAAGTAACGGCAGTGAAGGAAGGAGCCGCAGTTCTTACCGCAACCTCGGGCAATTTGAAAGCACAGGTAAATGTGACAGTAGCGAAGCTTGTTCCTACGACTCTGTCCATTAACGGTGCAGATTCAATCTTTGAGGGCCGCACATCACCATTTACAGTTGCCATCAAGGATCAATTCGGACAGACGATGTCTGGTGCAGCTGAGTGGAGCACGTCGAATGCATCAGTGGCTAGAATAGACCGTGCTGGGAAGGTAACAGGCGTGAAGGAAGGAACGGCGGTCATTACAGCTCGGGTTGGAGCAGCAGAGGCCTCGAAGAAGGTAGTGGTTAAGCCGTTCCTGAAGCGCTATGTACAAATCAACTATGTTCGTCCAGACGCGAAATACGACAACTGGGGATTATGGGTATGGCAGACAGGTGTAAAAGATGACGGTCATGAGTTCCAGCATTTTGACAAAGGAATGGCGACTGCCATGATTGAAATCGCTCCAGAGTCTGAATCGATTGGGTTTATCGTAAAACGGGGCAACTGGGAAGAGAAAGATATCGATGCCAATCGCTTCATTAAGACGAATTTGGATGACACGTTAACTAAGGTGTATGTATACAGTGGGCAGGAATCATTTCGGACGCTGCCTTCAGTAACTGGCCCAGTTCAAGAGAAGAGTCAGGTTGTGTTCTATTATCGGGATGAGACGTTGTTTGCGAGTGGAGCGCAGGATCGGATCACGCAAGCTGATATTGCGATCAACGGCAAGTTTTACTCGATGACGTACGATGCAGAAAATGAATGGTTCATCTACGTAATGAAGAACGCAGCGGAAGGCGAGTATACGTATAAATTCTCCATTACCAAGGATGGAGTAACAAACGAACTGAATGATCCGCACAATACCGTAAACGGACGCTCGATTGTCGTCGTGAAAGACACAGGAACGGATCCAGGAACAGACCCAGATACGAAGCCAGAAACGGGCATTGACAATGGAAGCGGCTCTGGAAACGGAAATGGCAGCAAGGATCGAAATGGCGGGGCAGCTCATCAAGGGGGAACAGAAGAGTCATTTAAGGGAATGACCGTCACGAAGGATGGCGTTCGTTATGAGCCAACAACGTTGAATCTTCTGAAGAATGCTGACGGAACGGCGACTGTTGAGCTGTTCATTCGCAATGAAGATATGGAAGAGATGTCACGTTTGACGGGTTCGGCAACAGAAATGAGAACTTGGACAATTGCAGCGCCGTCGGAGTCAGAAGACGTACGTATTCGAATCCCGATGAAGAAATTGAATCAGGCAATGAAGGAACATACGCAATTGAACATTGTGGTACGCTCGGGAGCAGGCAGCTATCAACTTCCGGTGAAACAGCTAGCAGATCTGAGCAATGGGAATGCATCACAACAGCTGACCGTACACATGATGAAGCCTTCGGCTGAATTGCTGAAGGTGCTTACATCTGCGGCATCCACACAGCCAGGGGCTCATTTGATGGGAGCTGTTCAGTTCCAGTTGCGTTTGGAGCAGGATGGGAAGCAGGAACCAATTCCTGATCGTGCAGGCAATCTTACAATGGGCTCCATTCGACTTCCGAGCAGCCAAAGTGCTGGGAAGATGACAGCTGTAAAGTATAATGCAAAGACAAAGACATTCTCATTCGTTCCGTCATGGATGGAGCGCACTGAGGGAGAATCGAATTCGGTAATGAACATGAAGCACGATTATAATGGTATCTTCGCAGTACTCAAGTATGCACCGAGCTTCCATGATTTGAATGGCCATTGGGCGAAAGCGAATATGGAACTGTTAGCTTCTAAGTTCATTATTCAAGGCAGAGGAAATGGACAGTATGTCCCGAATGATAAGGTAACTCGGGCAGAATTCACGTCCATGCTTGTGCGGGCATTAGGCTATGGCGATGTCCAAGGACAGAACCTGTCCAAGGATGCCTTCAAGGATGTGCCAGCATCAGCTTGGTATGCAGATGCACTTGCGACTGCGGTGCAATTAAAGCTTGTTGAGGGGGATGGTAACGGATCATTCCATCCGAATGCATCCATTACTCGCGAGCAATTGGGACAAATGCTTGGCAATGCTGCTCGACTTGCAGGTCATCATTTGGAACTCTCAACTGTGTTCCTCAATGGCTACCAAGACCGCACGCTGCGTCCTAGCGGCAACGCTACACGAGCAGAAGCGGGAGTTGCATTGACCAGACTTCTTCTTGCTCTACAATATATTGCTGAATAGCACGACCATCACTCCCGTGTCATCCGTAAGGACGGCAGCGGGAGTTTTATACTGGAACGAACGCAATCATTCATTAGCTTGTTTCAATTTGTTATTCACATGTGCATAATTGGACGAACATAGCGGTAAAATGTACACCATGTATATTTCGCAATGAACAAGCTGTGGAGAAGGGATAAATGAGTCTCCTTATGCACATTTAAACCCATCATTTATCCACGAGTGTGGAGAAGTTCCCAGGTATCCACATATAGAGTTTCACGAATAGGCTTACCATCAACTGTGTAATTGAATATATTGCGTAATTGAGATGGAATGAGCGTGTGCTTTTTAACCAAGAAGAAGGTTATCCACATCATCGTGTAGAATAGCTGATGAAATCGATCTAAAATAGTTGCAAAATCAAACGAGTGCGATATAATAAAAATAAAGTCAAAGAAAGTCAAAGTCAGACTAATAGTCAAAAAAGTTCAAAATATTGCGCCAAACTAGAATAAGTGAGGCTTATATTTGGTTAAACCTAATATAGAGACTGCTGCAGGCGGAAAGGGGGGAGAAGATGCGCAACATTTCCGACCTAATCGAGCACTACTTGAAGCATATATTACTTGAGAGTACGGAAGGTTCCGTTGAGATTCAGCGCAATGACTTGGCAGAACAATTCTCTTGTGTTCCATCGCAGATTAACTATGTGATCAGCACACGCTTTACGTTGGAGAAGGGTTATGTTGTTGAGAGCAAACGTGGCGGGGGAGGGTACATTCGCATCCAGCGAATTGACTTGCCAGCCCATCAAGCGATTCATAATCATTTATGCGAATCCATTGGGGAACAGATTGAGCAGAGTGCCGCTGAAGGTCTTATCTATCAACTGGAAGAAGCGGAATTCATCTCCCACCGGGAAGCGAATCTGCTGCGGGCTGCTGTTTCTCGGGACAATATAACAGTAAAGCTTCCCTACCGCGACGAGATACGAGCCCGGCTGCTAAGGTCGATGCTGCTGGCACTGCTTAGCAAGTAGAGATGTAAGAATGTGAGATGGATGCTACCTATAAAGGAGGAGAGACGGTTATGGTGTGTCAACAATGTGGTCAGAAACCGGCTACCCTGCATTTTACGAAAATCATTAATGGACAGAAGACGGAGTTTCACATTTGTGAATCATGTGCCCGGGAAAAAGGCGAATGGATTCCAGGCACGGCGAACGGATTCTCCATCCATAATTTATTGTCGGGATTGCTTGATTTCGATCTGACAGGGAGCAAACAGGGAGCTAAGGAAGATGCGAAGCCGCAGCCTATGCGCTGTGAGAAGTGCGGACTGACTTATGCACAGTTCGGTAAGCTCGGCCGCTTTGGCTGTGATGAATGCTACACCTTTTTCGGAGAGCGCTTAGATCCGCTATTGAAGCGGGTACATGGCAATACCGTTCACGTTGGCAAAATTCCGAAGCGTGGAGGAGGCCGAATTCAGCGCAGACGCGAGCTGGAAGAATTGAAGAAACAGCTGCAGTTCAGCATTTTGCGTGAAGAGTTCGAAGAGGCCGCAACCTTGCGTGACCGTATTCGCGAATTGGAGAAGCAGCCGCCAAGCGATTCGGAGAGAAGCAGTTCATAGCACCTAGGATACAAGCGCTAACGAGAGAGTAAGATGACAATAAGCAGTGCGAATTGGAAGGAGATGACGAGATGACAGAGCGACGATTTATTGAAGAAGCCCTAAGCGATTGGATGCGCGGCACGGGCCCAGATTCCGATATCGTCATCAGCAGCCGTATCCGTATAGCACGGAATATTAGCGGACTGCCGTTCCCGCTCTTGGCTACGAATCAACAATCGGCCGAGGTGTTGGATCTTTTGTCAGCAGTCATGAAAGACCCGGAATTTGCGCAATTGAATCACTTTCATGAATTAGAGCTGGCAGAGCTTAGCGATACAGAGAAGCAAGTTCTAGTAGAGAAGCATTTGATATCCCCGAGTTTGGCAAATGAGTCCCGCAATGGCGCAGTCATCGTCAGTGAGGATGAGTCGACAAGCATCATGATTAACGAGGAAGATCATCTTCGTATTCAATGCCTATTTCCAGGGTTGCAAATTCGTGAGGCTTGGGAGCAGGCTAACCGCATCGATGATGTGTTTGAATCGCAAATCGACTACTCCTTCGATGAGAAGAGAGGTTTCTTAACAAGCTGCCCGACGAATGTGGGAACAGGAATACGGGCATCGGTGATGATGCATTTGCCGGCATTGGTAATGACACAGCAGATTAACCTCAATGCTTCAGGCCGTTACCCAAGTTGGATTGGC
>NZ_JMDX01000228.1:0-8981 GCF_000935845.1 Paenibacillus sp. E194 | reverse complement strand
CCGTTCACAGGTTGCCGGCGTGATGCATGCATGTGGTCATGATGGACATACGGCTACGCTGCTATCGGTAGCTAAGGTGCTGTCAGAGCATCGAAGCCATTGGTCAGGAGAAATACGATTGCTGTTCCAGCCTGCGGAAGAGGTAAGCCCTGGCGGAGCTCAGGCTATGATCCGTGATGGCGTGCTGGAAGGTGTAGATTGGATATACGGCGTTCATCTATGGACACCGATTTCTACAGGCATCATAGCTACGCGTCAAGGGCCGATGATGGCGGCTGTGGATGACTTCCGCTTGACGATTGCAGGGAAGGGCGGGCATGGAGGAATGCCGCATCTGTGCACAGATGCTGTATTAATCGGAGCCTCGCTTGTGCAGCAGCTGCAATCCATCGTTAGCCGCAACGTATCGCCGCTTCAGCCTGCGGTACTATCCATTGGCTCCATACAGGCGGGTACGACCCAAAATGTGATTGCAGAACGTGCGGAATTGAAGGGGACATTACGCTCGTTTGATCCGGATGTTCGCCAGCTGCTTCGTCAGCGCTTCGAGCGTATCGTAGAGCTGACTTGTGCAATGCACGAAGCTGAATATGATTTAGAATTTCGAGTTGGCTATCCGGCACTCGTGAATGACAACAGTGAAGCTGAGCGCGTCTTCCGCATTGCAGCAGAAGTGGTGGGGCAGGATTGTGTGGGGGAAGCGGAGATGATGATGCCAGCCGAAGATTTTGCCTATTACGTGAAGCAGATTCCAGGCTGCTTCGTACTTGTCGGAGCTGGAAACGAGGACTACGCTCGTTATCCACACCACCACCCGAAGTTCGACTTCGACGAGTCTGCCATGTTGCTCGCTGGTCAGATGTTGATCGGATTAGCTATGGATGCATTGGTCGAGAAAAAGTAGCCATTGGCTGCCTGTGATATAGTAGTATAGAATACGTAACAGACTCCATTGAATGAGAAGGAAATTGAACCAGCTAACCCCTTATTCAGCATTACGTACATGTCCAGCAATTACATACGTGGCTGAGCATTAGAGCGCACTATGCTGGGAGAATGGTTGGCTACCTTGGATAATTTCCTCCAATTGGGGCAACCTATGCCTGAATAGGAGGATGCTGATGTCAACGGTACAAGAGGTAATGACGACAACCTGTGCATCATGTACAGTATTGGATAACATCTACGAGGCAGCCGTCAAGATGAAGCAATACGATACGGGATTTATTCCGGTTGTTGACGGAGAACGACTCGTTGGGGCTGTAACGGATCGTGATTTGGTGCTTCGTGGCATTGCAGCCAAGCACCCTGGTTCCACACGGATTTCGCATATTATGACAGAAGAGATCATTAGCATATCACCGGATGCGACGATTGACGACGCAGCTGCATTGATGGCTGAAGAGCAAGTAAGACGTCTTCCTGTCGTGAAGAACGGCAAGCTCGTAGGGATCGTGTCCATCGGCGACTTAGCGAAACGGACGCCATTTGCGGATGAAGCAGGCCAGGCGCTCAGCGAGATTTCTGAATCGCCTTATACACATTAGGCAAGACATGTAACATGTACAGTTCATCTCGTCTTCTGTTATGAGGAGGGATGGACTTTTTTGCATTTTGTGTTAAGGACGGTTCAGGGATTCTTAATCATTGACGGACTACATAAGTAATGACCTTAGATAAAAATCAACAAGCGAAGGGAGGTGCGGCAAATGACGAAAGAGATGTTTACGCTCGCAGTTCAGCAAGACATGACGATACTGGTTAATGCGCAGTCCGATGGCTATTCAGTTGTACGCCGAGCTCTGTTAGGATTTGCCGAATTGGTGAAGAATCCGCACGGGCTGCATACCTTTCGAATGACCCCAATTACGCTATGGAATGCTGCGGCAAGCGGCAAGACTGCGGAGATGGTCTGCTCGGTGCTGGATGCTCATGCAACCTACCCTGTTCCTGTTAAGGCCAAGCAAGAGATCGCGATGTGGATGGGGCGGTATGGCTTATTCGTCCTGCACGGGGAAGAAAAGGAATCCAGCATTACCTTGCATGCTAAGGATGCGAAAGTGTTAGAGCGCATGTTGTCAGATCGAGAGGTCGGCAGATTGTTCACAGGGAAGCCGCAGGATGGAAGCGTCGCTATATTAGCGAAGCATCGTGGACGCTTGAAGCGGGCACTTGCTAACGCGGGGTATCCGGTTGTGGATCGGGTTGGATTCAGGGATGGGGAACCGCTAGATTTCCGGTTTCGAGATGAAGGGGGATTCCGAGTACGGGATTATCAGCGGGAAGCCGTACGAGCTTTTATCGGTAGTGAAGAACGTGCTGCGGGAGATGGCGTCATTGTACTACCATGCGGGGCGGGCAAGACAATCGTTGGGATTACGGCTATGACTGAGCTGCAAAGCGAGACCTTGATTCTTACATCGAACACAACTTCAGTGAAGCAGTGGAAGCGGGAAATACTGGCGCGAACGACCTTGTTAGATGAACAAATTGGCGAATATACGGGCAGAACGAAGCATGTGCGGCCGGTAACGATATCTACCTACCAAATGATGACTTACCGTCAGGACAAGGATGGGGAGTGCCAGCATATGCACTTATTCCATGAGCGAGATTGGGGGCTTATTATTTATGACGAAGTACATTTGCTTCCGGCTCCTGTATTTCGAACAACGGCAGATTTACAGGCAACTAGACGGCTTGGTTTGACGGCCACACTCGTCCGTGAGGATGGATGCGAACGGGATGTATTTTCCTTGATTGGTCCGAAGCGGTATGAGCTCCCTTGGAAGGAGCTGGAGCAGGATGGTTGGATTGCCGAGGTGGATTGTGTAGAGGTTCGTGTGCCCTTATCTGAGGCTGGCAGACGGCATTACCTTCAAGCCGGCGAGCGAGACAAGGCAAGAATCGCGGGAGAGAATGAATTGAAGATAGAGGCTGTAAAGCGCCTCCTTCAGCGCCATCCTGGTGTTCCAACCTTGGTTATCGGGCAATATTTGCAGCAGTTGGATCGGTTATCGCAGTCACTGAATGCTCCTGTATTGACTGGGAAGACGCCGCAAGAGGAGCGGGAGCAGTTGTATGCGCAGTTCAAGCAAGGAGCGATACAAGTGTTGATTGTCTCCAAGGTTGCTAATTTTGCTGTGGATTTGCCGGATGCTACGGTAGCGATACAAGTGTCTGGCAGCTTCGGATCAAGGCAGGAGGAGGCCCAGCGGTTAGGGAGACTGCTTCGTCCGAAGGCGGATGGGAGACAAGCGAGCTTCTATTCAGTTGTGAGCGAAGATACGAAGGAGCGGGATTACGCCTTGAAACGACAGCGGTTCCTTGTGGAACAGGGGTACCAATATGCAATTGAGCAACAGGAGGGCAGCCATGAATACGTATCAACTATGGAAGCGAACGGAACAGGATAAGGAGCATCCACGCAGCCAGCAGTGGAGAACATTCAACGACAATCCTGCTCGGATTGCCGAGGCATATGCAGCACTGTCTGAGGAGCATAGAGTCTCGTACGATGTCATGCTCGATCGAACCGCTACTCTCCCTTTCGCATTGGATTCCCTGCGCAAATGGCATGGTCCTCAGGCAACAGGGGCGATGCTGCGTGCTGCTTGCGGATCGTTGTTGAAGTCAGGTCTGTTGGCAAGTGTCCGAACATCCTGGGGAGAGCGACTTTTGTTCATTCCGAAGGACATATACGAGCATTTGCTTGCAATGCGTCTAGACGATGCGTTCTCGAAGTATGATTGCGTAATGGAAGGAGCGGGAATGGGAGATGCATTCCTGTATTCCCTTCATCCTCTCTCTGGGAGCGGTGTAATCTCGGTAGAAGCTTCCAAGGGGATGCTGACTGATTTGTTCCAAATGCTCGTATACGCCATGATTGAAGGCCTTCCGCTTACGGCTAAGGGGAACCTGCATAAGAGGGCGATCACACGGCTTGATTCCTTGCTTCGTTTGGATGGACAAGCACTTGCATTTTGGAACATCAAAATTCCGTTTTCAGAGTCGTTGCCCATTCATGTAGCCATCGTGCTGGATATGGCTCTCCGGCTTGGGCTGCTGCGTAAAGACCCAACTAGCTATGCGGTGCAGATTGAACAGTTGAAGTGGTGGTTCAGTTTGCCTTCGCACGAAGCACTTCGGGCTATAGCCGAAGTTGTGATTGAGCACTATTTGCCTAATGAGGCGTTGGCAAGACATATTGCTTATTCGGCACTCTATTGTGGAAGTTTGCGCAAGTGGAGCTCAGAAGAGAGCGTTGTGAACGCTTGTCGGCATCTTGGGTGGCTTGAAGATAAAGAACATACATATGAGGCGGTGCGGGAGCAAATTCGGGACTGGCTGAGAACAGCCCACTCCTTAGGGTTGTGCGATGTCGGTACGTCGGATGGATGCTGGATGTTCCGCAGAGTAGAACAGGAAGAAGGCGTACATCAACGCGTTCTATTCGTCCAGCCCGATTTTGAGATTATGGTGCCGCCTCACACCTCATCTCTCATTCGTTTCGAATTGGAGGTCTTTGCCGAGCTGTCGAAGTCCGATCAGATGGATACGTATCGCTTGACTCGTGATTCGTTCGAGAACGGATTGGAGCATGGCCGCTCCGTTCAGTCGGTTCTGTTGTTTCTAGAGAGCTGCTCGCTGACGGGAGTACCGGAGCATGTACGCGATGCAATCGAAATGTGGGGCCGTCAATACGGAAGAGTTCAGTTCGCAGAAGTCATTCTGCTTCGTTGTACAGATGCGGATACTGCCCAGGCTGTACAGTCCGCAATGGACAGCTCTGAGCCGCTCAAGAGATGGCTTATTCCCATAGGTGCCCTCGATTATATTGTCGATCGGGAACATGTTGATGAAGTATCCAATCAGCTGACACGCTTCGAGCTGCCGCCCTTGCAGCGCTGGGGTGGAGAAGAGCGGATGCGCATGCCATGTCTGTGGCAGGATGAGGTACGCGAACAAGAGGAACTGGAAGCAGATCATGAAGGGCCAGTTTACAGTCCATCCTCATTGCAGTATTATGAAATGGATACCGGTTCGATGGCGCAGGATGTTGATGAAAATAGCTACGACGATATTTCCAGCCAATGGACGAAGGCATTGCGGCCCTATCATACTTCAACGAAGCGTGATATGGTGATGGCCGCCATTCGGCATCAGACACAGCTTGAAGTCGAAGAAGAGGGGCGATCGCACGTGATTGTGCCGCTAGCCTCGAAGGTGTCCGATGACAAGAGCTGGGCGGTAACAGCTTACGTATTGCCGTGCCTGTCGAGCGACAAGCCTGTCAACCTGTCTCCTGAGAAGTGGGACAAGATTCGCTTGATCGTACCGGAGGGGCTGCTGTAGAATTGGACTGCTGTATGCCCTCAATCGCAATACTTTCAAAAGAATTGAGCGTGATAACGTGCCAATAGAAGAAAAGCAAGATGTTGCCGATATGGCCGTTCTGCTCACCAATGCATATGAATTAGGCGACATGATCAACCAGTCGATAGAGGTTGCCGATTATGTGATGTGGAAAGAACGCATGGAAGGCAATGAGCAGGTTAAGCAGCTCGTACGCGAATTTGCCCGTAAGAAGGAACGGTTTGAAGAAGCGGAGCGATTTGGTCACTTCCATCCCGATTATCATAAGGCGAAGGATGAAGTGCTCGCTGTACAGCATGAGCTGGAGTCTATAGAAGAAGTATTTCAATTCAAGCAAGCTGAGGAAGCAGTCGATAAGCTGCTGCACAACTTGTCAGAAACAATTGCTCTTGCAGTATCTGAGACGATCAAGGTGCCGAGCAATGATCCACAACCGAAAGGCGGATGTGGGAGCGGCGGTTGCAGCGGCGGCTGCAGCAGTTGTTCATAGCAGCTCGGCTAGGGGAAAGCGAGGAGAGTTATGATTCCTGAACGGACGGGGTACATCATTTGGGTAAACGATGTGAAAGCAGCGCGCAACTTGGATAAATACGGAACGCTTCACTATGTATCGAAGAAGATGCAGTATGCTGTTCTTTATGTAAATGCGGAGAAGGCAGAAGAGGCGGTCAAAAATGTGAAACGCTTGAATTACGTGAAGAAGATTGAGCGCTCGTATCGAAATGAGATTAAAACGGAATACAGTAAGGATGTTCCAGACAAAACTCGTTTTTACGGTATGTAAAATCAGATTAGAGCAGAATAGCAGAACTCTCCATTCTATTTGGAGGGGGCTGCTATTTTTTTTGTAATTTCCGATTTTATGTTAAAGATTTCCTAAAATGAAGGAAAAAGTTCTGTCTTGAACTTGTGAACAGTTGGCGCATCATGTAATATATTGGGTATATATACATAGATATAAAGACCTAACATGGTGGAGAGTGGTGAAGCCAATGAGAGATAAAGTAATGAATCGATGGAGCACCTATGAACCTTTCTATGTGTTGTTAGGCGATAAGAAAGTAGCCAATGTTGTCATTACGAATCATGCACGGGCTCGCTGGAATGATCGTATCGCCAAGGAAGAGGCGGATATTGAGTCTATAGCAGCGTTCATATGGGACAGCTTGAAGCAGAATCGGATCATCTCTTACTATCGCAATGAGCAGGATGTGTTCTTAATCGATGATGATTTGGTTGTGGTAGCAGAGTTCGTGGAATCGGACACGGAGTTCGATTTGGCAGGCGATCCATTGTCTAAGATGATCATCGTTACCTTTCTCGGCAAGATGTCGGAGACGATGGAACTGCGTGATTTGAAGACATATTATTCATGGCTGCGGCATTCGCGGCGCATGACGTTGGTGAAGAATAGCCGCAAACATAGATGAATGCTTTCTCGGGTTGCATCGCATATATAATAGGCCAATCAGATCATCTGATTGGTTTTTTTGATTTGGTAACAGCATCGAGCTGAGTTGGTGCCGCAATGATATCAGAGGGAGGAGAAGTCTTATTGCATCTTACGGATTTACGCTATAATAGAGCAGAAGAGTTAGGAAAGAGGGGAAAGGCGTATGGGGTTGAATTTCCATCAGCTGCATATTTTCTATAACGTCGCAACAAGAGGAAGCTTCTCGGCTGCTGCGCAAGCGCTGCATATGACCCAGCCGGCGGTAACGATGCAGATTCAGGCATTGGAAGAGTATTTCGGAACGAAGCTGCTGCACCGTTCTACGAAGAAGCTGCAATTGTCTGAGGCGGGCCATAAGCTGTTCCCTTATGCACAGCGTTGTATGGAGCTTGTTCGTGAAACAGAGGAAATAATGTCAAATTATACACTCGACTTGCATGGCAAGCTTGTGCTTGCAGCGAGTTTGACCATTGGTGAAAATATGTTGCCGCCGATCCTCGGCCATTTTGCCAAGCTGCACCCGCATTTGGACATCCATATGCGCGTGATGAACAGCTCGCAAATTGTAGAGGGGATTCGCAGTCAACAGCTGCATCTCGGGCTAGTGGAAGCTCCGGTAGCGGATAATGACATTCATGTCGAGCCGATTATGGAGGATGAACTGCTGCTGGTTGTGCCGCGGGATCACTCGCTGGCAGCGGTCAGTGAAGTGAAACTTGAGGACGTGCTGTCTTATCCATTTGTGCTGCGGGAAATGGGATCGGGTACGCGCATTGTGATGGAGGAAGCGCTTCGCCAGCACGGAGTTGAACCCGAGAAGCTCCATGTTGTGATGGAGCTAGGAAGCACGGGAGCGGTGAAATCTGCTGTAGAGGCAGGAATTGGCGTAACGATGCTGTCGCCGTATGTTGTACGGCATGAAGAAGCGCTCGGGCTGCTGAAGACTGTTCGTATTCAGCAGGTGAGCATGAAGCGACAATTTTATGCGGTTCATGCCCAAGTGGATCTGCTGTCGCTGCCTGCGACAGCACTGCTGACGATGCTTCGCAATCGACATGATAAGGAGCTATTACGATGAATAAGCGTGAGGATGACAATCAAGTGGATGAGACGATGTTGTTTGCAAGACAAGGAATGGGCGGTTCTAGTGTCGAGCCAGGCGGGGCGGATCTGCATACCCATACGATAGCTTCAGATGGGATGACATCGCCTGCCTATAATGTGCGGCTCGCTCATTTAGCGGGTCTGAAGGCTCTAGCGATTACCGATCATGACACGGTGCTTGGTGTGCCTGAAGCGATTGAGGCCGGCGCACAGTATGGGATTCACATCGTACCGGGGGTTGAGATCAGTACGGTGGAAGAAGGAATTGATATTCATGTGCTCGGTTATTTCTTAGATATTGAGGATGCGGAATTGCTGAAGCGGTTGGCTGATTTGAGAGCTGTGCGGGATCGCCGCAATGAAATGCTTGTAGCGAAGCTGACGGAGCTGGGAATTCCACTGACGATGGAGGAAGTAGTGTCCGAGCTTGGGCGGCCGCTGTCTCCAGGCGAGACGGTAGGACGTCCCCATATCGCGGATGCCTTGGTTCGTCGAGGAGTTGTTCGTAATATGAAGGAGGCTTTCGATGAGTATTTGGGTGCTGGCGGCAAGGCTTATGTGAACCCGCCGCGCATACGGCCACAAGAGGCAGTGCAATGGATTCATGAAGCGGGCGGTGCTGCAGTTATGGCACATCCGGGCATCTACCATCGTGATGATCTGGTCATTCAGTTGCTGGATGCGGCACCATGGGATGGCATAGAGGTCTGGCATTCGGATCATTCGGAAGAGGACGCGAAGCGTTATGGCGAGATGGCAAGTGCAAGAGACTTGCTGCAAACGGCAGGCTCTGACTTCCACGGAGCGCGCAAGGGGGATGTATTCCATGGGGCTTTGGGCGGACGTAGGGTTCATGAGCAAATGGTTCAGCAGCTTCAAGAGCGGTCAGAGCAATATCGAGCGGAGCATAGAAGCTAAATGAAAATGAACTAAGACCTAGCAAATTCGGGATACTCCTTTAACAGGATCAACATGAACGATCGAGTAGGAGGCTACACATTAGTTGAGTAGCCGACCTCTCACACCACCGTACGTTCCGTTCGGTATA
>NZ_JMDX01000227.1:0-9009 GCF_000935845.1 Paenibacillus sp. E194 | reverse complement strand
AGACCACTTCCATTTCCATCTCTTCGTCTTGACCGATCTACTTTATAAAATCGCTCAAATACCCGATTTAGTTCTTGATCAGGGATACCTATTCCGGTATCGGTAATCGTCACTTGTGTCCAGCCTGCCGGCTGGTTCGTTAACGCAATGGTGATTGTCCCCTTGTTCGGCGTAAATTTCATGCTGTTGCCGATTATATTCATCCAAACATGGCTAAGCAGATCTTCGTCCGCAACAATCGTTATAGGAGTCAACTGCAAATCCATATGCAGCGTCTTGTCCTTCCATTGCGGCTCGCAGGCCACTACAATTCTACGCAGCTGCTCATCGAGCGCGTAAGCTCTCATGTTCATCGGATGATGATCCGACTCCAGAGAGGCCAACTGGAGCAAGTTATCGCTTACACGAGATAATCGCTCACTTTCCTTTAAAATAATGTGCAGATATTTCTCCCGCTGCTGCTCTGGAATGACATTCGATTTTAGAGCTTTGGTGAATCCTATGATTGAGGTTAGAGGGGACTGGATCTCATGCGATACATTGGAGACGAAATCCTGCCTCATCTGCTCAAGCTGGTTCAGCTCTTTAGCCATTTGATTGAAGCTATCCGCCAGCTCGCCAATCTCATCTCTTCTCCTCATACGCAGCTCAGCCGAGAAATCCCCCTTTGCCATCTTCCTCGTAGCAGCAGTCATTCGCTTGACCGGCAATACAACATATCGGGCGGCGATCAGAAAACATAAGCTGCCAACGACAAGTACAACGACGAGAACCATTGTAATAAATCGGCCGATTACATCCAACCCGCCAATCGACATTTGCAAAAATAAAGCCTGACGCTCGTTACCGATCTGTAAAGGAATTCCAATAATCGGCTCTTCTTCAACATTGTCCGCAATTGCACGAATTCGCTCCCCTGCCAGCACCTTCTTCAGCTGTTCTGCCTTAATGGGGTAACCTACCCGTTCTTTTGCATTGTGGTGGATAACAGTGTCTCCATCACTATTCAATATCCGAACCTCATACATCGTAAGTGCCTTCAACGACATCACATAATCCTTAAATTGAGATGCTGACATCGAAGTACGCAGACGAGCCAAGTCATCACCAAGATTCATCAATTGACGGTACGACACTTCTTCCATTTCCTTCTGAAACAACAACCCCGACACAGAAAAGGCGGCAATAATGCCGATAATAATTGCTAATATGAACGTAAGCACCACTTGAACGTACAGGGTCTTAATCATGACATACCTCAATTCGATATCCGAGGCTGCGAGCAGTCACAATATTAAAGATCTCCGAGTAGTTGGAAAATCGTTCACGGAGCCGCTTTATATGTACGTCAACGGTTCGGTCGTCCCCTGTATAGTCCATCCCCCATATATCCTGTATGAGCTGTTCCCTCGTTAAGATTTGTCCAGCGCAGCTCGCAAGCTTAAAGAGCAGTTCAAACTCCTTCAACGGCAATGTAATGACAGAATCGTCATCCTCCATCATCACTTTATAGCTGCTTCGATCCAAACGCAGCGGGCCAAGCTGCACAATCTGCGAGAATGCAATCCGGTAACGCCGCAGCAGTGCTTTGACGCGCATCACCAGCTCCACTGGATCGAATGGCTTCGTGATATAATCATCCGTTCCCAATTGGAATCCTCTTACCTTCTGGCCGGGTTCCCCTTTGGCTGTAGCCATAAGGATAGGCAAATCAGGATGTAAACGACGCAGCTCCTCGCACAGCTCCCACCCATCCATATTCGGCATCATTATATCTAGAATGACGAGATCGACCCGCTCCGCATCCATGTACCGTAGCGCCTCCATCCCATCCCGTGCTTCAATAACGTGAAATCCTTCTGCTCGGAGATATAATCCTATCAGTTCCACTATATTTTCATCATCATCTGCGACCAATATCGTTCTCATGTACAGGGATTCTCCTTTGGTTTGGAACATTTTTCTATATGACTATTGTAATACACGTTAACTTCGAATAACATCTTCGGATTATTTCCATTCCATGAAAAAAAGCACTGACCCTGTTGCGATCAGTGCTTGCCTGCCTTCGAATTCTGTAATCTGAGTGAGTATTTACTTCATTCTAAGAAATGTAGCTTCTGCTATCATTTGATCAGAACGCCTGGTCGGATAACCTGGGATATGAACTGTTGGATCGCGAACAACATCTGCTCCTGTTCCAAATGCTGCGGGCCAGCATGCTACCGCTTCTGTAAAATCTGACTCCCGAGCAGTTTGAACGGGTCGGGAAGTATCCCGACGGAGTTCAGTAGTACACGTTCAAAGAGCTGCTGAAACTCCGTGTCGAGCATGTCCGTGACCACCTCGCCCAGATCGAGCGGGTAATGCAAGCATTTCTGAAGGTTAGAATATAACACCTAAGCAAGCCCCATGTCATTCACGATGCTCAAATGGTAATAGCTCCCCAAGCTCCTTATTCCATAATCCCCGTCAATTCTATCAAGTGTATCGTTGGCGTTGATATGTTAGAACCATGAAAAATAAGCAAAGCCCCGTCTTCCCAACGGGGCTCTCTTCATGTGATTAGCGATCTATTACGCCTAAATACGATTATTATCTGGCCTGTAGAGCTCGGGGAAATTGACTCAGAACCATAACCGACGAGGCAAAATCACTATAGCATTTATCAATCAAGACATCATTGCATTAGGCGCTATGAAACCTTATGCTCAATTCTCAGCTTGTCAGCTACCATCGCGATAAATTCGCTGTTCGTAGGCTTTGACTTGCTGATGTTGATTGTGTAGCCAAAGAGACGGCTTATGCTGTCGATGTTGCCGCGCGTCCATGCTACTTCAATCGCATGGCGGATTGCGCGTTCAACACGGCTTGGTGTCGTTTTGTACTTCTCCGCGATCGCTGGATACAGCGTTTTCGTGATGGAGCCCAAAATTTCGATATTGTTGTACACCATCGTGATTGCTTCGCGCAAGTACTGGTATCCCTTAATATGCGCAGGAACCCCGATTTCATGTATGATGGACGTGATATTCGCGTCTAAGTTTTTGGATTTGCCAAGCGGTACGACATTCGACTTCGATACAGATGATGTCATTAGATTACTAGCAGATCCTCCAGTTACCGACGCATTGGATGCAACACCTGCAAGCTGTCTAATACGATTCGCCAAAATGTCCATATCGAAAGGCTTCAATATGTAATAGGATGCGCCAAGTTGAACCGCACGTTGCGTAATGCTCTCTTGTCCGAAGGCTGTGAGCATAATGATCTTCGGTTGCGGGGACAAGTCCATATTGCGCAAGCGCTCTAGTACACCCAAACCATCCAAATGAGGCATAATAATATCGAGAATCAGCACGTCAGGTACCGCTCTCGTCTGCTCAAGGAATTGGAGCACCTCTTCGCCATTATAGGCAACACCAGTAACGACCATGTCGTCTTGTTCGGATAAGAAATCAGCCAACAAATTTGTAAACTCTCTGTTGTCGTCCGCTAACAATATTTCGATCTTTTGCAACTTGGGATCCTCCCTTGTCAAAGTTTCGCACACGATAGTAACCGGTTTGGTGTTTATCGCTTCCAGATCATGTTATTCGACATCAAAGATGAAATTCCTTCTGTCGAAAACTTTTTTTCTTTATTTTTTAAATTTTTCTATTATAATTAATGATTTGTCCAACGATCCAACAGTTTTCGTATTCATTCGTATCGATTCGACATATCCTGAAGATTGATGCGATCGTCGAGATGAAAAAGAAAAAGAAGGATCACGTTGAACGTGAACCTTCCCTTGTTCATTCATTGACTGAGGTGAGGCCAGGACAACACCAGCATCCTGCAGCATCCATTCGATGAAGCATCCGTAACCTGAGCTTGGATCATTGACGAACACATGCGTAACTGCACCAATCAATTTGCCATCTTGAATAATCGGACTGCCGCTCATCCCTTGCACAATGCCTCCGGTTTTTTGCAGCAGCCGCGGATCTGTTATGCGGATAACCATCCCTTTGGTTGCAGGTGCTGATTGCTTCGTAACATGGACGACTTCAATCTTGTATCGTTCCACTTGTTGACCATTCACCACGGTCAGCATTTCGGCAGGCCCCACCTTAACCTCTTCGCGGAATGCAACAGGAATCGGTTCTTTATATACACTATGTTCTGGATTCGATACCATCTTACCAAAAATGCCAAATGGCGTATTGCGTTCGATATTGCCTAACACACGGCTTTCCTTCACAAATTGAGCGCGTTTTTCACCCGGTTCTCCATTTTGACTTTTCGAAATGGAAGTTACATGAGACTGGACAATTTCACCTTGTCCCACCACGATCGGAGTCTGCGTGTCCATATCCGTAATGATATGTCCAAGTGCACCATACACTCCTTGGTCTGGAGCATAGAACGTCAATGTTCCTACTCCGGCTGCTGAATCTCGGATGTACAGGCCTAACCGCCACGTTTTGTCCTCCTGATCGTACGCAGGGGTCAACTGAGCTTTCACTTCAGTATCGCCGCGCCGAATTACAAGATCGAGTGGACGTTTGTTCTCGCCAGCCTGCTTCACGATATCCGCAACCTTGCTTACATCATTCAATCGATTACCGTTCATACTCGTAATGAGATCACCAAGGCGAACACCGGCTTCTTCACCTGGAGATACTTTGCGTTCTCCCTCAACCTTCACAAGATGATGGCCGACAACAAGGATGCCTGCTGATTTGACTTTGACGCCAATCGTTTGGCCTCCGGGAATGACACGCAAATTCGGAACTACATTCACTTTCAAAGTCTTGAGTGGAATGCCTCCGAACAGCTTCAATTTCAGCTCTGCTTGACCAGATTGGGCTGACTGTAATGAAATTGGACGATTCGGTGATAATTGGAATGTAGGTCGATTCTCGCCGTTCACACGCAAAATATCCGGTCGATCTACCGTCGCTGAAGCCTGAACAGGCATCACGAGGTCAAGCTTCGTTTGCTGTCCTTCAAATAACCTCAGTTGATTCGGCAGCGCCGCATACGTGCGAAAGGTTGCTGTTGTAGTGCTTAAGCATACAAGAATGACGAGCATTAGGCCAAGCAGTCGTTTGACGTTGGGGTTCAAAGGTGGTCACACTCCTTTGTTAGACGGAAGCTTGACGAAAAGAGACGTGCCCATTTCGTAACTTTAAGGTATCCCCGGCCCCTACGTTTTATAAGTGAAAATGATTCCTAAATCCCTTAGAATTACGCACCTTTTTGACGTTCAGCCAATTCAAGCATTTCTTGTGCATGATGCATAGTCGCTTCCGTTACTTCCACACCGCCTAGCATGCGAGCAAGCTCGATAATACGGCCTTCATCCTCCAATTCATGTACCTGAGTAGAAGTCCGTTCATCTCGAACCTGCTTCTCGATGTAGTATTGGTGGTCAGCCATGCAAGCAACCTGTGGAAGATGAGTAATAGCGAATACTTGCCCGCTCCGAGACACTTCAGCAAGCTTCTCAGCAATGGCTTGAGCGGCCCGGCCACTTACTCCAGTATCCACTTCGTCAAATACGAGCACTGGGATTCGATCAACTTCGGCGAAGATTGTCTTCATGGCAAGCATAATACGTGATAGCTCACCGCCAGATGCGATCTTATGGAGCGGACGCAATGGTTCTCCAGGGTTCGGCGAAATAAGGAACTCTGCATCATCCCATCCGTTCTTCGTGAAGCGAACAGATACACCGTCGACCTCATGCCCGCCTTGTCCATCCTGCAATCGATCCAAACGGACATCAAGCCGAGTACGTTCCATATGAAGATGCTGCAGTTCCGCTTCAATTCGCTTCGTCAATTCCAGTGACAACTCACGCCGAGCATCACTCAGGGCTTGCGCTCGCTTGGCAAGCTTACCCAGACGTTCTTGTGTCTCTGCTTCGAGCTTCAATATTCGTTCATCCTTATGCTCCAGCTTGTCAGCTTCATCTTCAATCTTGGCTAAATATTCAAGCATCTCCTCAACAGTTGAGCCATACTTGCGCTTCAATGAAGTCAGCTGATCCAGTCGATCCTCAATTTGTTCAAGACGTTCCGGATTGAACTCGATATTCTCACGGTAATCGCGGAGCTGATAAGCCGCATCTTCCAGTTGATAATACGCATTTTGCATTTGCTCAATAATAGGCTGGAACTTAACTGTGTCATACATGAGCACATCTTCAAGTTTGGAAATCGCGACACTAACGGAATCCATTGCACCTTGGCCATACAAGCGTTCATAAGATACATTTACATGATCCATTAGCTGCTCCGCATTGGCTAGTTTGCGCTTTTCTTCCGTTAATGATTCATCCTCACCAATTTTCAACTGTGCATTGCGCAGCTCCTCAATCTGGAACCTGTACAGATCAAGCATTTGATAGGCTTGCTGACTCGTTTCCTTTAATTGATTCAATTCATGCTGCAGCGCCATGAAGCATCCGTAATCATCACGATATTTACGCTTAAGCGCAGCAACATCTTCCCCGCCATAAGCATCGAGCCAGTCCAAGTGACGCTCAACCTTGAGCAGGGATTGGTGCTCATGCTGCCCATGAATATTAATGAGCAGCTCACCAATTTCACGCAGCATTGTCAACGTAACCATTTGACCATTGATCCGGCACATGCTCTTGCCCTGTGCGGTCAATTCCCTACGAATAATGAGGAGCTCTTCGCTACTTCCCTGAATCCCTAAGCGGGAAAGCGCCTCCCATACCGGATGATCAACGGCAAGATCGAACGAAGCCTCGACTTCCGCGCGATCACAGCCATATCGAACAAAATCTGCTGATCCCCTTGCTCCTCCGATAAGACCTAACGCATCGATAATGATCGACTTGCCCGCGCCCGTTTCCCCCGTTAGAACATGAAATCCACGGTGAAACCGCAGCTGTACCGATTCAATAACCGCCAAATTGCGGATAGATATAGCTACTAGCAAGAAGAACCCCTCCCGGAAGAACACTTATGAAATATAACTCATCACTTGATCAACAACACTCTGACTCAATTCTTTTGTACGGCAAATGATCAAGATTGTATCATCACCGCATACCGTGCCCATAATTTCAGGCCATTCAATCGAGTCCATTAATACAGCGATCGCATTTGCTGTACCTGGTAAACACTTCATGACTACTAAGTTCTCAGCGCTGTCAACACTGACGAAGTTATCAAGAAGTGACCGCTTTAACTTCTGTGCAGGATTGAAGCGCTGATCAATTGGGAGTGAATATTTATATCGGCCATTGTCCATTGGCACCTTAATGAGATGCAATTCTTTCATATCCCGAGATACAGTTGCTTGAGTAACATGGAATCCTGCATTGCGCAATGAATCCACCAGTTCGTCTTGCGTCTCAATATCGTTATTCATTACGATTTCTCGGATTTTAATATGTCGTTGTCCTTTCATGCATGCCCTCCATACTGTCTATACCATAATACCATGACTTATTATTTGCTTTTTACGATAACTTTCTTATTGCATTGGCGCGCTTGCCATTCTTTCATACCTACGCCTAATCTTGCAAGGGTCAAGCTTCTGCTTCCCCAAACTCCATATGAAGCATGCGAAGACGCCGCTCTGCCATATCAACGACAAGCAGCCCATCACATTCAGGATATGCTGCGAAGTAAGCTCCCCAATGTCTGCGAATCGCACTGGCGCTCCAATCGAGCTGCATCCGTTCGCGTACGATACGAACAATATACCATTGTTCGCCCCGTTTGACGACCATATCAATCCACAATTTCGCGGATTCTAGCGCTTCTCCGTCCATCTGAATCTGAATTGGCACAAAATACTTGCCGCCAATGATCTCGTAACCCGCTGACTCAAGCAATGCGACAATCTCATCATCCTGCGGATATCTCTCGGATAAGCACACATTCTCCATCGCTTCAGGTGTTCGCATATAATGTCGTATTGCATATCCAATCCATACAGCCAAACCAATTCCGATCAATCCCATGATCCAACGATCACCCATCGAAATTCCCCCTGGTTCGCAGCCTATGCGCATATAGATTTGATTAGAAACGTGCTATGGTGCAAAAGAAACTCATCCGACGGATGCTTGTCCCGGATGAGTTTCTTCTACAGCATGTTCCATTGCCAGTTAGGATCGGAACGTAGTATGTGCCTCCCGCACGACGTCAGCGATCAAATCGCGCGATACTTGCGGCACTTCTTCCTCCGTAAGTTCAGGCACATTCCAGTACGCTAGAAATTCAATATTGCCCTCTCCGCCCGTTATGGGAGAGTACGTTAACCCTTCCAATTGGAAACCGATCGAGGCAGCAAAATCAAGAATCTCTCTTAACACCTGCTCATGTGTGCTTGCTTCACGAACAATTCCCGATTTGCCAACCTTCTCACGGCCTGCTTCGAATTGAGGCTTAATCAGTGCGACTACCCGTCCAGGCTTAGCCAGCAATCGCGCAAGCGGTGGTAGGATCAGTTTCAAAGAAATAAAAGAAACATCAATAGAAGCTGTATCCGGTACCGGTCCTACTAAATCCCCTGGCTCCGTATATCGGAAATTCGTTCTCTCCATGACGATTACCCGATCATCATTGCGCAAAGACCAGTCAAGCTGGTTATAGCCAACATCTACTGCATATACCTTCTGTGCACCATTTTGCAATGCGCAATCGGTAAATCCTCCAGTAGATGCTCCAATATCAAGCATTACAGAGTCCTGCATGTTCAATCCGAATTGCTGGATCGCCTTCTCCAGCTTAAGTCCGCCGCGGCTCACATAAGGATGAACCGCTCCCTTCACGGTAATTGCAGCGTCACGCGGTACCTTCATGCCAGCCTTTTCAATTCGTTCCGCATTCGCCAGCACAAGGCCTGCCATAATGGCAGCCTTGGCCTTCTCTCTACTCGTGTAATACCCCTGCTCGACGAGCAGGACATCAATTCGTTCCTTCGGTATAGACATTCTGTACTCCCGTCTCATTCCATTCATTCATCAATGCGAAC
>NZ_JMDX01000226.1:0-9054 GCF_000935845.1 Paenibacillus sp. E194 | reverse complement strand
TTACCATATGTACTCTTTAAATAAAACGTACCTCGATCTTATCAGTAAGAAGGACAAGGTTCAAGTCATCTAGTACTGGCAAAACACGGTGCGAAACTTTTTGCTTCCAAAAAACGTCATTAATAGGTGGAGACAAATCAGAAAGGGTTGAAAAAGATGCAAACGGAGCGTTCTATCTCCAAACACAATAAGAATCGAGCGTTGCCTCCGCGCCACGCAATTCGAGCAAAACAGCGGACTAGCAATCCCAAGCAAGGGAAGCCGAGGAAGAAACGATCTGTATGGCGCATTCTGCGCATGGTTGCGGCTATCTTCATCCTAATTTGCTCCCTTGGCGCCGGATGGTTATTCCTGACCCCTTCCGGTACAGATATGCGGTTCTTGATTGCCGATACACTAATCACGACGCAGCATCGACACTGGGCCAAGTATATAATCGGTCAGGCCGAATTAGACAAGCGTGTCCAAGAGTATTGGAAGAACTTCGAGCGAATGGGAGATGAGAAGGCCACGATTGATATCAAGAAGCCTTCCATTGCTGAACAAACCAAAAAACCACTCATCGAATATAAGGAAGTAAGTGGTACAGGCGCTACCGGTGCTTCGTTCAGTGGGTATCTGATGATAGTGAACGATCCATCCAAAATTCGAATTGGCGTTCCCGGCAAGGCCGGAAGAGGCGAGAAGGTCTCCAGCATGGTAAAACGCACGGGTGCCATTGCAGGAGTCAATGGCGGTGGATTCGCAGATCCGAACTGGGAAGGCAATGGCTTCAAACCAATCGGAGTCGTCATCAACGACGGCAAGTTATATTACAACGGTGTAGGCAAGAAAAATACACAAATTGTAGGAATAGATAAGGATGGGAAAATGGTCGCCGGCAACTTCTCGGTGAGCGAGCTGCTCGACATGGGGGTAAAAGAAGCAGTCACCTTCCAGCCTCGCATGATCGTGAATGGCAAGGGACAAATCCGCAATCATGCTGACGGCTGGGGAATTGCACCTCGTACGGTAATGGGGCAGCGTGAGGATGGAGCAATTTTATTCCTTGTTATTGATGGCCGCCAGCCTCATAGTATCGGGGCCGACTTATACGACTGCCAAAAAATTATGCTCGAGAATGGCGCAATCATCGCTGCTAACTTGGACGGAGGCTCGTCTACCGTACTTGTCGAGAAGGACGGCGTCATCAAAAATTCACCATCAAGCCAATATGGCGAACGTTATTTGCCTACTGCATTTTTAATTTTTGAACATCCTGAAGAAGCGAACATACCCAACATTTGGGAAGGATTGAATCCGGGTGATATCGATCCATCCAAGTGGTAATCAACGTAAAACGTAAATAGACGTGTTTAGAAAACACAATGATCCCTACCATCTTATTGCTTACGCATAAAGTGGTAGGGATTTTTAACAAATAACGCAGGCGTACGTCTCCTTGCGGCTATTGTACTTCTTCCTTATTATCTCCATCCTGCACGTTCACTTCCGCCTCTACTTCCTCATTCCATTTCTCAGTCGGTTCTGTTGTCTGTTCAGCGGATAAGCTCGAAATGGCCGCGATTTGCGCCTCTTCTGAATTCCGCTGTCTCCATGAGCTGAAGCCTTGCTTGAAGGATGCAACCTTGCCCTTGGCGGATGAAATCAATTCGTCTGTCTGCTCTCCAACCTGCCTTGCCCACTCCTGTGTCCGTTCACCGACCTGCTGTGCACCCTCTGAAATATCTTTGCGCAGCTCGCGACCGCTCTTCGGTGCGAACAGCAATGCCGATACCGATCCAATCACACTTCCGATTAATGCCCCTATCCAGAACTTCTTATTGCTCATCGTTCTTTCCTCCTCATCACTCAGTTCCCGGTCTGTTTCTCCGAGCTAGAAGGTGTAGACGCGCTATGCGAGTGCCCAAATAGCTTCCCTTGAATGGAGGCCCATATGGAGCAGCCTAGCTCGAAAAGTTGGAGGATGTCCGTCAATCGCTGCTTCCATGCAGATTCCGTACCTAGCTGGCTAGCATGAGATATGATTCGCTCCAATGCATCATTTCCTCGTTGAATGATATCCCGTGCACGCTGCAATTCATGAGTCCACTCCTTGACCGTTCCTACCATCTGTTCTGTTTCCTTCAGCACATCCTCAGCACGACGCGTCAACACTTGGAGCTGGTGAGCTAACTGCTTCCCTTCATCCAAACTAGCGTCTGCCTTCCCCAATGTGCGCATCCCACGGATAATCAGCACGATAGCGGCTACACATACAGCACTCCACGCAATAGCAGCCAACAAGATGCTCCATTCCGTCATCGTCTCCCCTCCTTAGCTGTGAAATCAACCGGGCGCATGCCCATGTCGTATTGACAGTATAAGGAGGTTGGGCTCATATTGACACAACCACGCCTGTACTTTTTGGGTATGCCTGTCCTGTGCAGCACAAATAGGCAGACCCTTGGGGGGTCTGCCTACATCTACCTAACATATGCAGGAATACTGCTGTGCACGATGTGCGCTGAACTCATTCTCATTTATTCCTGCTTGTCTGCTCGAGGACGAATCTTGTACGTACAGCGCTGACCTCGCTCAGCAAGGCATTCCGTCCGTTCTACATCACTGTCCAGCAAATCTCGGAACAATGCTAGTTCACAAGCACACGGTTCTTTATATTGCTGAGCAACTTGTGCGATCGGACAATTGTACTCATGCAGGAGCCAGCTTCCATCGTCTGCTTGTTCCGTCTCTACCATATATCCATTTGAGTCTTGGATGTGACCAAGCGCTTCTACTCGTTCTTCAAAATTCTTGCCTTGGACAAGGGGCGCGTATTTTTCCAACATCGACTGTTTTCTGCCTTCGAACAGACGTTGGACACTATTCTCATCCTGCCAAGATTCCATTTCTTGAAGCAGATCTAATATAAGCTGATGATATTGCTTCGGAAATCGTTCATCGCCCGTATCGGACAAGCGATACATTTGCAAGGGACGACCCATCTGCTGACGAACCATTTCGGTGTCCAGCAAATGATCCTGCTGCATGGCATATAAGTGTCGTCTTACCCCCATCTCTGTCATCTCCAGCTGCTTGGCAAGCTGAGCAACAGACATAGCCCCATTTGTCTTGAGTAAGCCCATAATTTCTTCACGTGTGGATGATTTGCGTACTGGTTGCTTCATGTAACCACCTTAACTTTGGTTGTCATCGTATCGTCATTGTATCGCATCACTCCCATACAGACAACAACCTTGCCTCAGATACTATACATGAATTATTTCAGTGCCAGTTCTTTCGTTATGAATTGACGAACAGATTGAGCGAATTCTGGCAGCCATACAGGGAGGCTGGACAGCTGAGGATGTATCGTCCCTCTCTCCCAGGCGATATAGTCTTGAACCAGCGCCCTGCGCAGGACAACAAGCTGAAGCAACGACGCATGAAGCTCAGGTGATACCGCTTGTTCTTGTGCAATAATCTCGACGATATCCTCATAGCTGCTCGCATCACGCATTAAGAATCCGTCAATAAGCAAGCTGCCGACATCGGTTATGATCTCGATCGCGATGTGCAGCGCACGTTCCTGCGCGAACGAGCTATGTAGACTTCCGTCCCATTTCGCTATAATCTGCTCAACTGTCTGTATGAGATTCGGTATAAATTCAAGACGCTGCTCGATCTGCTCCGTATTTACATAATACATTCGTTAGCCCTCCCCTGAGATGGTATAGCGTAGAACCGGAATGTCGACTTCTACTTCATCCTTCATAAAGCCTCTGTCTTCCGCCCCATTACTACATTCGGCGTAGGTGATCAATCTCCTGTTCCTGCCTGCGGCATGAAAAAAAGGAGCTTGCCAGCCCCTTCTCTCAACTGAATCGTATTATTCTACAATAAGAACCGATTTCATATCATCATGGCCTGTTCCACACATAACCGAACATTGGATTTCATATTTGCCTGGTTTCTCAAATACAACGTCCTTTTCCATTTGGCCATCCTTCAGATCAATACCTAAATCTTTAATTTCAGCACCATGCAAGCCGGATTTGTTCACAAGCTTCATGCGAACCTTCTCCCCAGCCTTCACTTTGTACTCCGGTTGGTCGAACTTAAAATCACTCGTTGCCACAAGTTTAACTAGAGTGACTCCCTCAGGAGCTGCCTCCTCGACCTCCGGCTTCGGCATATTGAACAGCATCAAGCCAGCGGCAAGCAGGCACGCAATGCTGAACAAAATGAACATAGCCCATTTCTGCATAACAGTTCTACGCCCCTTCGTCAGTTACATTCATCACTTCTCATATTACAAAATCTTTCCTATTTCTCTCAATACATTCTTGTAAATTTCGGAAGCAAATTTTGTAATTGTGACAATTCAATGAACATCAAATAGGTGTAAAATAACATCTCATGTGTCTTGAGGAGTAGATATCCCTGGAAAAAATAATATTACGCTTCTAGCTGTTCATTCGTATCTCGCAGTTCACTAGGTGACATTTGGAAGTGATCCTTGAATAGTCGATTGAAGTTGGACAGGTTGCGGAAGCCACTTTCTGCGGCAATCTCGATGATTTTTTCATTCGATGAGGTTAATAATTGAGCTGCATAGGTCAATCGAAGCCTGATGAGATAATCCAGCGGTGATGTGCCTACCGTCTGTTGGAACAATGCACTGAATCGGGATGGGCTTAAATGTGCCAAATCAGAGAGCTTCTTTAACGTCCATGGAAAGGCTAGTTGACCTTCCATTATGCGTATGACCTCTTTCACCGTCTGCACACCCCTGGATGGCGCAGGAGTATAGGTAGAGAGTGGTTTGCTAGCATATCTGCTAAGCAGCGTCAGCAGCCGGATGTATTGTGCTTGAACAATAGATACATAGCCAAACTCCCTCTGAGCCAGCTCTTGCTTCATATCCATCAACACTTCGGATAGCAATCCGCATTGCGGTATAGTCCGATACAAGACATGTGGCACAGTTTGTCCGATACGATGTATTACGGAACTCATATCTTCGTCCCACCAACCATTTATCTGGTGAGGCGTCTCGAGATGAAACGCTTCCAGCAGCAGCCGATCTGTCCCGCATACCCGATGCAATTGCTGAGGAGGGATAATCACAATGTCGCCCTGCTGGATCGCATACTGTGTGCCGTTAATGATATATAGGCCGCTGCCCCCAGCAACACGATTGATTTCCCAATGCGAGTGCCAATGCGCGAGGGTTACCCTTGGATGATTGCCATGCACCATTTGCTCGATTCTCGGCATCATCACGTTCTGCTGCTCGCCTCCCATTTCAACTGAAGCGTGGCCCGATGATTCTAAGTCAGAGTACCTTATCATATAATTATCAACCTCCTGGCATTCTGCTATGAATATAGAGGTGTACATTGGTTAAGATTAAGATTATGAGAAAGGCTTATTTCGTTTGTGTGAAGCGGATATACTCTCAGCAAGTTTGGACACCCGCTCCTCCTGCTTCATCGTCATTCGCGCAAGTATGGAGTTAATTTCATTTTGAAGTTCGTTTCTCTTTTCAATTAGTTCACTAAGATGCTTGAATTCCGTGTTGTCTTCATGCATGATGGGCTCCTCCAATGTTGTCTGAAAGTCATTCGCTCACTATATGTATCACCATCTGCAAGACAAATGAAAATACTTAATTTTTGGAATATGGATTTTCCACCCTTCGTGAAGAAATAAATTGACAAACGAGCCCAAACAACATAATATGTTACTTGCAAAAAATTTAAGGATGCAGGTGAAGCCAACGTGACCTATGAACCGATTGTAAAGGAAAAAACGTTAATCGAACGCAACGATGCCGATAACCTTTATCAAGTAAAAGTAAAATTGCAAGATGGTACGCTATGCCGCGTCTTTTATAATCACGGTGCCAAACATGTTAGCAGACTGCTTACTATTCCATGCCCGATTTGCCGCAAAGACTTCATTTGCAAATGCATGAGTCGCTTCGCAGACCAACTTGACGAGCAGATCAACTTGCCTGAATTGCTGGCTAAGTAATCGCACAACGATTCATCCGTTCGAATTCGTCACTGAATATAAGCAGAAATACAAACTCTCTTACTGCTTCGTGCAGGAAGGGAGTTTTTGTTATGCCTTGCAGCCTAAACTTTCTACCCTTTTTCTCACCCCAATGAAGCAACCTAATTATACCATTTATTCATTGTAAATTTGAACAACCCTCCATTTTCTAAAATTTTTTTTATCTTCCCTTTCCTAACTGTGAACTAATGTTAGTACCGCTTGCGGCTACAAGAACAGACCGCTGAAAATCATAAGGACATTCATCCACGTATGCCAGACCACGACTGGAATGAGGCTGTTGGATTTGATCGTAATTCCTCCGAAATACAATCCCCCCAGCGCAAAGGCGATGCAAACGCCCCAAGGATATCCAAGGGAATAATGCTGTAAACCAAACCCTGCGCTAGTCACAATTACTGCCCACTTATCACCTAATTGTTCGGAGAACCGACTAAGAAGCACCCCTCGCCAGATGATCTCCTCCAACACATTTATGATGGAAAAGGCGAGCGCGAATAACCAAATCTCTTGCACGTGACCCCATCCGTTTCCAATCACAAACGGCATAAAAGCAAGAGAAGTCACTGCAATTGCAACGAGCAAGAAAACGTTAACCTTGGATTGTCGGAAGCCTGACCAAATAAATGGTATATCTATCCGCTCGTTCCAAAGCGGTTTTTTCGCATACAGCATAAAGGGTAATTTTTGGGTAAACGCTAAGCCAAGCAAAGGAATAAGGATACAAATCAGTGACAATCTGTTGAGAAGGATATGCCATTCTTTGGGCTCCGAATCGAGAATCCAACTTGAGTTTATGAATAGATATAAAGCAAATCCAGCCCCCAAACCTATCGTTGTCAGGAGAAATGATCGCATTGGCTTGTAAATGAATAGCATTCCAGTACAGCATACCCACAAACTCATCAATATGTAGTTTTGCGTTTGCAGGGAGATCATAAGTGACCCAACCAAGAACAGACAAGCTACATTTCGAAGTAACGTGAAATTCATTCTTTATCCTCCTTATGGAATAGACAATCGTGGAATTACGCTGGAGGGTGCTCATGTGTCCATATTATCGAGGCACCCCATACATATACTGGACTAATGTGAGAGGATGTGAGTATTGACATGGATAGGAAGGAAATGGGCTTTGCTGATCGTGTAATCTTTATTCTCGGACTAACCCTAGCCGGTGTACTGACATTTGTCCTTCTGGTCGGAGTCATTGTTGCAATATTAAAATTTTTCATGGATGGAAAGGAACGAACCATCCAAGTTCAGCCAGCTCCAATGCTAAAGGATGATCCGAAAGCACCTTTGGAAAGTGTTTCGACAAGTGAGCAATTATCTGAAGAAAAAGAATTGCAAGTCAATGAAGATCAAGAAAGACCACCGAATTAGATGATTTTAGAATGGAGATGACGCAATTGGCAACGAGTAATCAAGGGATGTCGAAGTTCTTTAGTGATGTGAAGAACGGATTTTTACATTTCGCCAATACCTATTCCGTAGCGGTGAAAAGCGGCGCGAATGTGGCAGAGAAGCAAATTATTGAAGCGGTGGAGGATGCGGATCAACCATCCGATATTCCTGCTGGAAAGCTGTTCGCAGCCGTTAAAATTGGCGTACAACATGCCAGTGAACATTTGGTGAATTCAGGTATGGAATTCGCAGAACAAATGAAAAACAGTCAGAAAAGCAATATGGAGAGAAAGTGAATTTTACCATCGCTACAATTAAATAAAAGGGTTGACTCTCTGTTTCGTGTTTTCTCCTCTTGGTTGATGAACTTACGTTATTGACCAGAGGTTTTTTTGAGTTGGACACGCATCCACGCTATGAGAGCATGGTTTGGATTATTGAGAAAACATAGGACCACTTCCTTCAACGATGATAAGAAAGCAGTCCCTATTACAATTTTCATGTATTTATTAGTCTTTATTTTCCTTATCTTTTGCTTTTTTTTCTTTTTCTTTTTCCTTTTTTCTTTCATGCTGCTCTTTCTCAATCTCTTTTTGTGCTTTTTCTTGTTCCTTTTGTGCCTTTTCTTGCTCCTTTTGTACTTTTTCTTGCTTCTTTGCTTGCTCTTTTGCTTGCTCTTCTTCTTTTTCTTAGCTTTTTTCTCAATCTCCTTCTGTTCTTTCAGTCTCTCCTTTTCTTTCTTTTCTTCTTTTTTCTTTGCTTTCTTCTCAAGTTTAGCTTGCTCTTTCGCCTTTTCTTTTTCCTCTTTGTCCGTCGATTTATGTTCTTTCTTTGCTTCCTCACTCATGTTTTATTCCTCCATTTTGGAATTGATAACCTTGTTCAAACGGTAGCTAATGACTTCTGGATTAAAATATTCAAGCATATGAATCCCTGGCATTAACTGAAAATAAATGTCATATTTCTTATAAGGAATTGTAGTGTGTCGTTCAGGGATACGAAGATTAAGCGGCTTTTGGAACAGATCAACAGCCTCTTCTTCGCCCTTGAGCCCAGTTTCAACCACTTTTCTGTAGGATTGCAACCCCATCGAGCTGATTGATTTGCCAATCCCCTCTTGTCTATGAGCAATTTTCTCAAATAAAGATTCAGGCACATACTTCGAGTTCACGATTGCAATATTGTGAGAAACGATAAAGTCACTTTTGTCGCTTATCAATAATGACTCTCTCAGATATAAAGGAGCGCCAGAGGACTCCACTTGATAATCAGCAGGCACTTCATTCAATTGCTCTTGTCGAATGACCGTTACGCGCACCTTTTCATCCAACAAGGTTTCTAACAAATCCGTTGTCCTTCCATCTGTCACTAATAGCAAATCGAAAATCAGTTTCTGTAAAAAATCCAATGCTTCCCCCGCATGCTGCGAGTCCTTGCCATCGGTATCTGTCATACAGTTACCTCCATTAGCCGTATGTCAGCTCGTGTTGATATATAACCTGTGTACAGCAACTTCTGGGATGATAACTTGCTGCTAACGATAGAGACCGGAATCGCGGAGACCCTGCAAAAAGGTGTGAAATT
>NZ_JMDX01000225.1:0-9085 GCF_000935845.1 Paenibacillus sp. E194 | reverse complement strand
CGACAATTACCGCAAGTGAGACGAATGTACCCATCATATTCGTCTCAGCACGTACGGGAGAAATGGATCAAGTAATGGCGATTGAAAATGGCGGCGATGACTTTATTACGAAGCCATTCCATCTCGACGTCCTTCTAGCCAAAGTAAAAGGAGTTCTGCGCCGAACCTACGGGGAATACGCAGCTAATGGTGGGGGCAATGGTGAAGAGTTGATTGTCCAAGGCTTGACACTGCACCGGGCGAAGAACACCCTTGAATGGTCAGGTAAGCGTGTGGACTTGACGAAGAATGAGGCGCTTCTCGTTGCTTGCCTTATGGAACGGATTGGCTATATCGTATCTCGCGAGACATTGCTGGAGACGTTATGGGATGATGTGGACTTCGTCGATGATAATACGCTAACCGTGAATGTTACCCGCGTTCGCAAGAAGATGGAGGAGATCGGAATTGCGAAGGCAATAGAGACAGTGCGCGGCCAAGGGTATCGCATGTCAGCTACATGGGTGAATGAATGAAGCCGGGAATGACCTTTCTCCAATATGTAAGAGACCGAACTGTTATTATCTTAACGTGCTTCTTAGCGATAGCGATTGCTCTGCTTGTTGTGTGGCTAGATCTTAGCATTGGGCAGCGATTTGCTGCGAAGGAAAGTCTCATCTATATCTTCATACTTGCTGTATTCATTCTCATGATTGGTTTAGTCTATGATTATACGAATCAACGGCGTTGGTACAAGGAAATGTACAATGCGGAGACGAATGCAAGTGATAGTGACTTCACGCTTTGTTTACAGCATCCAAGCACATTAGAGCAGAGACGTATGCATGCGCTTCTATCACGTCAATATCGTTCATTCATGAACGAACTGCTTACGATGCGGAAAGATCGAGAGAAGCATGTTCACTTCACGAACCAATGGGTTCATCATATGAAGACTCCGGTGTCTGTTATTCATTTGCTTACACAGCAGCCAGTATATGAGCTTGATCAGTCGCAACTTGAGTCGCTGCTGCGGAGTGTGAGTGAAGAGGCTGATCGTCTTACGAGAGGTCTGGACATGATGCTGAGTACGGCACGACTGGACAAGTTCGAGCTGGATCTTCATGTTGGAGGATTGAATCTAAAGCAGGTCATCCGGCAGGTTGTGAATGAGAATAAAAAATCGCTGATTAAGCATAAAATTTTTCCGAAGATTGAAGCCGATGATGTGATTGTCGATAGTGATGAGAAATGGTTGAACTTTGTCTTAACACAGCTTGTAACGAACTCGATTAAATATATGAGGGACAAAGAGGGCTCCAAATCGTTGACGTTCAAGGTGGAGCGAGAAGGTGATTCGATACTCCTGCATGTTCAAGACGAAGGAATTGGTATTGCCCCTGAGGATTTGCCTCGTGTATTTGATGCATTCTTTACCGGTCAGAATGGCCGTAAGGAAGGGGATGCAACCGGTATGGGGCTCTACTTGGTTAGACAAGTATGCGCCAAGCTGGGACACACAATCAGTATTGCATCGAAGCTGAATGAAGGCACGACAGTAACGATGAAGTTCGAGACCAGAGCCATGCACCATCAGTTGCTGGATCGATTGCACTAAGTACATGACCCAATGAACAAGCGCTTACCCTGAAGCCCTTTTCCATGAGGAAGAGGGCTATTGTTATAGGATCAGGCGAATGTGACAACTTTGTAAGGTGGTAGAGGGGATTGAAAGCCAATTCGATGTTGGCAGGAAGAATGGAAAGGGTATACTGTGTGTATACATGAGGATTCTGGAGCGTAAGCAAGGAGGAAGGGGCGGACACCTATGCCTGTATTAGAAGCTAAGCAATTATCCAAAGTATATGGAACACGAGGAAACATGACCTATACGGCTCTTCAAGATATCAATCTAACGATCGATGAAGGGGAATTTGTCGGGATTATGGGGCCATCAGGCAGTGGCAAGACGACACTGTTGAACATATTAGCTACGATAGACAAGCAAACCTCTGGAGATGTGTTTATTAACGGGACGGATCCGGCGAAGCTGAGCAATCGCAAGCTGGCCTATTTTCGAAGAAGAGAACTCGGTTATGTCTTCCAAGACTTCAACCTGCTGGATACGTTAAGTATTCGGGAGAATATTATATTGCCGCTTGCTCTTGACGGCATCTCGGCTAGAGAGATTGAGCGCAGACTGTTAGAAACGGCGGGCTGGCTTGGCATTGATCATATATTGGATAAGCGTACTTATGAAGTTTCAGGTGGTCAGAAGCAGCGTACGGCAATTGCACGCGCTGTCATACATCAGCCATCTCTGCTTCTCGCGGATGAGCTTACAGGCAACTTGGATTCCAAGGCTGCGAAGGATGTTATGACTGCGCTCGAAGATTTGAATGAGCGATCGAATCGTACTATATTAATGGTCACGCATGATGCTTTTGCAGCGAGTTATTGCAAACGAATCTTATTTATTAAGGACGGCAGATTGTTCTCCGAACTGCGACGTGGTGCCAATCGACAGATTTTCTTCCAACACATCTTAGATTCGCTAAGCTTGTTAGGGGGGAACTTCGATGACATTCCGACAGCTCGCTACAAGTAATATTAAGGGGAATTGGCATCGATACAGCGCTTATTTTTTGAGCAGTGTATTCGCGGTAATGATTTTCTTTATGTATGCGGCATTTATTTACCATCCTGACGTAGTTAATGGACAAGTGCCAGGTGGACATCGAATTCGAGAAGTGATGATGATGTGCGAGTATTTAATCATCATCTTCTCTTTTTTCTTTACGTTATACTCGAGCTCTGCATTTTTGAAATCCAGACAACAGGAATTCGGCTTGCTTACTCTGTTCGGAATGACCAAACTTCAGTTACGAAGACTCGTATTTTATGAGAACATGATTATTTCCATCCTAGCCATTGCAGTAGGAATGGGAATTGGCGCCTTTATGACGAAGCTGTTTTTGATGGCTTTATCTCACATATTGGCTGTTGATACTCCGATTACTTTTTATATTGTTCCGAAAGCAGTTCTATTAACATCAGCAGGGTACTTGATTTTGTTTACATGTATTACCTTGTATTCATTAAGAAAAGTAGGGCGCAGCCAAATTGTTGAGCTCATACGGGCGCATAAAGAGCCGAAATCACCACCTAAATTCTCATGGGTGCTCGTCATTCTCGCTGTATTATCGCTAGCGCTGGGATATAGTCTGGCTTATGTTACAACTATACAGTTGTTCGGCCTAACCGCGTTGCCGATATTAGGATTCACGGTGCTGGGCACCTATTTCTTTATACGCAGTTCAGTGTAGCCATTATCCGCATACTGCAGCGAAATAAGCGCGTCTATTATCGAAGAACCAATTTGCTGAATATCTCGCAAGCAGCATTCAAGCTGAAGGATAATGCGCGTGTGCTGTTCAATGTATCCATCTTGTGCGCAGTAGTGTTGACAGCAACCGCAAGCTTTTATGCGTTCGATCAGACGATGAAGCGGCAGCAGTTGAATGATATGCCGCAAAGCTACGTCATCACCTGGACGAAGGACAGACAGCAGCCGATCAAACCGGATATGATAAAGGCTTGGGGCGACAGCACAAAGAACGAGATAGAACAAGATGCTGCCTTCAGATATGTTGAAGTGTATTACATGCAAGCTGAATTGTCAGAGAATTATGGAGCAATGGTTAGTGTGTCTGATTATAATCGGATCATTGCGATGGAGGGGGGACAACCCCTATCCCTTATGAACAATGAGATGGTTCTTGTTCTTCGTGAGCCCCTAAATATGGATGAACCAAGTGATTCGAAACTATATTTGGGATATCCAGGGCCTGTAACGATCATGATTCGTGATACGTCTGCAAAGGTATCGGGGCATATTCGTGATACGTCTGCAAAGGTATCGGGGCATATTCGGGAAAAGACCACAAGAAATGTAATCAATTCAGGTACAGGCGTTTACAATGTTTTAGTCGTTAGCGATGATTTGTTTGCCCCTTTTTTCGATAAGGCGCCAGCTGAACGAGCTCGATATGGACATGCATTCAATTGGTCGGATTGGGAGTATTCATTGGCCTTAGACAAAAAGATCCGGGAGCACGTGTCGTTTAACGAAGAGGAAGATGACAGTATCAGAATCTCAAGCAGGGTGTATGATTGGAGCAGCACGAACCAAGTGTCCTCTCTAGGGATGTTCATCGGATTGTTTATTAGTTTGTTATTTTTTATCGCGAGCGGAAGTGTCATCTACTTCAAGTTATTCACCGAACTGCAGGATGATCAGGCATATTTCAAGGGGTTAACGCGTATTGGCTTGTCGATTGCGGAGATACGTCGTGTTGTTACGTTCCAAGTAGGGCTTATCTTCTTTGCACCATGCATGGTAGGGAGCGTTCATACATTGTTCGCCTTGAAGACACTGAGCAACCTGGTCAATTCGAACATGATGGGGTATGCATTGACAGTCGTGAGCATGTTCGTTGTGATGCAGGCGCTCTTCTTCTTCGCTGCACGAAAAACCTATATGAGGAAAATATTAGAGGAAGTAGTTGTATAAATAAGGGCTAACTCTCATATTTATGTCGATCGATTTGTGATTCGATCGGATTTTGTTACGGGATTGATACGATTTCTTGCTCATCTTATTGCATAATAGACTAAGAAACTTGTATGCTTATAGGTAGAGAAGGCAAGAAAGTGAGTTGACGTAATGAAAAGACGATGGCTACGCATTCGCAACTACGCCGAACACTCCAAAGTTCTTGTTGTACTGATGTTGTTGATATGCATAATCACTGCTTGCTCCAAGACAACTGAGCAGGAGCAGCAGGCAGAAGAGCAATCTAGTCCGGCTTCGAAGGTGACTGTTACAATCGAGGGCGGTTCCTATATACCGAACTTGTCAGAACGCATTGAAATTGATTGGAAGTCAGGCATGACCGTTACCGATTCCTTGAAGCAGACAGGAATTGTGAAGATCTCTGAAGAGGATGGTGCGATCATGTCCGTCGGAGATGTTGCCCTGGATACGAAGATGGGATGGGGCATCGTGGTCAATGATGAAGAACTCAGGCAGCCTACAGCGATGAAGAAGATCGTTGGCCCAGGTGATACGGTTGTTGTGTTTGTAAAGCGAATGGATGTCAAGACGAATTCCCTGCCTACTGCAGGACTGACATTGAGTATCGACGGAGGCACTACGATCCCAGAAATGACCAATACCTATGTGGTCAGCTGGAAAGAGAATATGAATGTTAACGATCTAATTGATGAGTTTGCACAAATCTCCTTGTCAGATGACGGCAAGCAAGTGCTGCACATCGGTCAGCGGAAAATGGAAAAAACGATAGACTTTGCATTAAAGGTAAATGGGAAGAAGATGACGGTGGGCGAGGGACGGAAGCTTGTTCTGCAGCCAGATGACCAGATTGAATTCATCATCACTCCATAAAGGATGCATATCCATACAGTCCTCAATGTGAGCGCGGGACGCGCGTCACATGTTGGGGGCTTTTTTGCGTTGAGATGCATGATGTGCAGGATCCTTGACAAAGACATCATTTATAGAATTTTCCGCTCGTTTATTCATTTTCCCCGTAAATTTCTTGTGTCCTTGTTTTTGTATTGCAGATTGAGAGCGGTTTCTGGTTAACTAGAAATAGATATTTTTGTTAGTACAATGGTTCTATTTCATCAATGAACAGACAGAGGAGGATAAGTGAGATGAGTGAAACCATTCAGCAACAGGTAGAACAACGTGAGGATGAGCAGATCGTTCAGCAAGGGGTACATAACTTTAGTGCGGAAGACGAATGGGTGAAGCCAGATCGCCCTGAGTTGCTCGAACAGCTGGAATGGTTCAAGGATCAGAAGCTGGGCTTAATGATGCATTGGGGAACCTATTCCCAGCTCGGTATCGTAGAGTCGTGGGCACTTAGTGATGTCGATGAAGAGTGGTCGCGAGATAGTGTGGATTGGGATTATGATGCCGAAGAGCTGAAGCAGCAATACTTCGATCTAAATAAGACATTTAATCCGCTGCGCTTCCAGCCGGAATTATGGGCGGATCTTGCTGCTGAAGGCGGCTTCAAGTATTTGATTTTTACTACGAAGCATCATGATGGTTTTTGCATGTGGGACACCAAAACAACAGACTATCGGATAACGGGTGAACAGACGCCATTCCATACCCATAAATACGCAGATGTATGCAGGCATCTTTTTGATGCTTTCCGTGACAGGGGATTGGCGATTGCAGCCTATTTCTCTAAGGCAGATTGGCATACACCAACCTATTGGGCGCCAGGGATGGAGCGAAGCAACCCAACGTGGCGGGGACCGTCCTATAATCCGCAGGAGTATCCTGAATTGTGGGAGCAATTCGTTCAGTTTACTCATGAACAGATCATGGAGCTGTTAACAGACTACGGACGTATCGATGTGTTGTGGTTGGATGCTGGTTGGGTATGCAAGGAGAGCCGCGTATCTCAGGATATTCGTCTCGGAGAAGTCGTGGAGAAAGCTAGAGGGAAGCAGCCATGGCTGCTATCTGCCGACCGTACGGTTGGAGGGCCATATGAGAATATTATTACGCCGGAACAGACGATTCCAAGTGAAGCGATGAATGTACCATGGGAAAGCTGTATTACGATGGGAACATCCTTCTCCTTCCGTTTTGAGGACAAGTACAAGACAACCCGGCAGCTTGTTCATATTCTGATGGAGGTAGTCGCCAAGGGAGGAAATCTGGCTCTGAATGTTGGGCCACAGCCGGATGGTCGGATTCCTGAGGGTGCGATTGCTCGCATCAAGGAGCTTGGCGCGTGGATGGGCACCTATGGGGAAGCCGTCTATGGAACTCGCATCTGCGCTCCTTACTTTACACAGCGCTGCGCCTTTACACGCAAGGACGATACGGTATATTGCACGTATTTATATCCGTCTGAGGATACTTGTGTTAACGATAACATCATTCTTCCGTATACAGAAAAGGTAACGGCTATTCATTTGATAGGGACAGATGAGAAGCTTCAGTTCCACTCTGACGAAGCAGGATTGCATGTAAAGCTGCCCGCACATGAAGTAGGGGACAAGGCACCAATTGCACATGTGTTCCGTCTCACAGCCAATTAAGTGCATTAGAAGATCGATGAGGAAAGGACAGTGGATAGGGAGTAGAATGGACATGTTCCTTATTCATGTCGGGAAACCGTTAGCAGTACCTTATCTGTAGAGGTAAAAAGCAGTAATGCCCTCATGCCATGAACTTGCATGAGGGCGTTTTGTATTAGATGCGGCAAATTTCATTCGGGCACATTTCACAATGACACACTTCCCGAAGGTGCTCTAATTCGCGAATGACAATCATGCCATTCTCATATTCAATAACATCGCGTTTGCGAAGATCGCTTAGCATACGATTGACGCTCTCACGAGTAGCGCCGATCATATTCGATAGATCGGTATGTGTAATTTTTTGTTAATCAGGAGACCGCCGTCTTCTAATTCTTCACCGTAAGTATTGGACAATCTGATGAGAGTGGAGCATAGCGCGCCAGGTTTACCATACATCATTAGATCGCGGAACTTGGTCTGAGTCAGGCGGTGATGGATCCCCATCCACTTCATGAAATCAATTGAGAAGTCGCAGTGCTGGCAGATGAGAATCTCAATATCCTTCTGCTCAATGAGCAACACCTCAGCTTCTTCAAGGACTTCCGCTGTGAAAGTGTGCTTTGTGCTATGGAATGGATCAACTTGGCCGACCAAATCCCCAGCTTGATACATGTACAGAATTAGCTCTTTGCCTTCATCCGTAGACTTTGTGATTTTTACACGTCCGCTCTTTAGGAGGAACAGCTTATCAGATAGATCTCCTTCCCAGAAGAGATGAGAGTTGTCAGGATAGGTACGTTCTTTACCGATATTAATTAATCGTTCTACATTCTGTTCTGAGAAACAAGAGGTATTGCAGGGCTCTCCAAATTTTTCGGTGATGTTAGTCACTCTGTTCCCCTCCAATTTACATATTTCAAATTTTAGTAATTTTGACCCAAAGAATTCCATGTGACAAGTTTCACTATATGAATACGTATTACTATCATGGATGTTCCGCACGCAGTTGTCAATTTATTTACGATTAAAATTATTTACAGTTTGGTTAATTCGAGTGATTAATATCACGCCAATCAAATAAAATCGGGGAGAAATAAAAAAATAAGCAAAATTAATCAATGTTGTGAAAATAATCACATACCAATGAACGAAGAATGGATACAATGAAAGTGTGAAATGATTCACAAACAATTGTAACCAACACGAACCTCAGAAAAGGACCGTAACAGAACAGCACACCGTATAAAGAAACCCTTTCTTAGGTTCATTGGCAAGGTATCCATGAATGGAGGCGGAGAGAATGGCGACAAAACAAGAAACGAAACCAACTGTAGAGAAAAAAACGGAGCAAGTCGATGTTACGAAGCACATTCAGCAACTGATTGACCGCGCAAATAAGGCGCAGGAAGCATTTATGGACATGAACCAAGAGCAGATCGATAAAGTCGTACAGCAAATGGCACTCGCTGGCTTGGATAAGCATATGATGCTTGCCAAGATGGCTGTTGAAGAAACGGGCCGCGGTGTGTATGAAGATAAAATTACGAAAAATATTTTCGCAACTGAATATATCCACAACTATATCAAGTATGACAAAACAGTAGGTGTCATCGAGGACAATCCGCAGGGTGCTTATATGAAGATTGCGGAACCGGTTGGAATTGTCATGGGGATTACGCCAGTAACGAACCCAACCTCAACAACCATGTTCAAGGCGCTCATCGCGATAAAGACACGCAACCCGATTATTTTCGGCTTCCATCCATCCGCTCAGAAATGCAGCGCGGAAGCAGCTCGCATCCTGCATGAGGCAGCTGTGAAATATGGTGCTCCTGAGCATTGTATCCAATGGATTGAGTATCCGTCGATGGATGCGACTAACGGCTTGATGAACCACCCTGATGTGGCGCTCATCCTGGCAACGAGGCGGTGCTGGTATGGTTCGCTCCGCTTATGCTGCGGCAAGCCTGCCCTA
>NZ_JMDX01000224.1:0-9194 GCF_000935845.1 Paenibacillus sp. E194 | reverse complement strand
ATCAGCGAGGCAGCTGTGCAAGCAGGTTGTCCGGAAGGTGCCATCGGCGTCATGACCGTTCCTACGATCCAAGGTACGGATCAATTGATGAAGCACAAAGATGTTGCCTTGATTCTTGCAACTGGTGGAACAGCGATGGTCAAAGCCGCTTATTCCTCCGGTACGCCGGCAATCGGGGTTGGCCCAGGCAACGGCCCTGCCTTCATTGAGAAGAGTGCGAACATCCCGCTTGCAGTCAAGCGCATCATGGATTCCAAAACGTTCGACAACGGCACAATCTGTGCATCCGAACAATCCGTTGTTGTGGAAGCATGCAGTAAGGATGCAGTAATTGCGGAATTTAAAAAACAAGGGGCTTACTTCCTTTCCAAGGAAGAGGCAGCACAGCTTGGAAAGTTCATTATGCGCGCCAATGGCACAATGAACCCGCAAATCGTCGGCCGCAGTGTGGAACATATTGCGAAGCTGGCGAACCTGAACATTCCAGCTGATGCACGCGTACTGATCGCGGAAGAGACACAAGTTGGACCGAAGGTTCCATACTCTCGCGAGAAGCTGGCTCCGATTCTTGCCTTCTACACAGAAGACAGCTGGGAAGCAGCATGCGAGCGCTGCATTGAGATTCTGCATGGCGAGGGTGCAGGCCATACAATGGTCATTCACTCTGAAAATGAAGAAATCATTCGCGAGTTCGCATTGAAGAAGCCAGTATCTCGCTTGCTTGTGAATACACCGGGTACACTTGGCGGCATCGGCGCTACAACAGCAATTGCACCGGCTCTTACACTGGGATGCGGCGCGGTTGGCGGAAGCTCGACATCCGATAATATTAGCCCTCTTAATCTGCTCAATATCCGCAGAGTCGCTTATGGACTTCGCGAAATGGAAGATTTGATGGAGCAAGAGCAGCCTGTAGCTGAGCAAGATAAATTGGCAAGCCTTAATTTGGGAGACAAAGAAGAGCTGATCGGCATGATCGTCGCTCGTATTCTCGAAAAACTGTAAGTTGATAGATTCATCGGATTCCTTTTTATTTGTTTCACAACAGTGGTAACCCAACATTTTATATACAACTAATTCAAATTTATTGACTACTAGGAGGAATTTTATTATGGCAAACGCAAACGCATTGGGAATGGTAGAAACGAAAGGTTTGGTAGGCGCAATCGAAGCAGCAGACGCAATGGTGAAAGCAGCTAACGTTACATTGATCGGTAAAGAGCAAATCGGTGCAGGTCTCGTAACTGTAATGGTTCGCGGCGACGTAGGTGCAGTTAAAGCAGCTACAGATGCAGGTGCGGCAGCAGCAGAACGTGTTGGCGAATTGTTGTCCGTACACGTAATTCCAAGACCACATTCCGAAGTGGACGCAATCTTGCCTAAGACAAAAACAGTAGAGTAATTCGGATTCCGGACGAGTCTATTGAAAGAGATGGAGCAGGATGCTGGCGTTAAGCTCGGCGTCCTGCAACTCATCTATCGTGATGAATCGGCTTGTTCAAGCCGAGATGATTGGCGTTAACGAGATGGATTTGAACAACACGCATTCGCACGAGAAGGATGTGAGAACATGGCTCTGATTACGGAAAGCGAACTTCGCAAGCATTTTCGAAACCAGAATTTGAAGGATGTTGCCGTATATGAGACGGCGGCAGGCACAATTCTAACGCCATCGGCCAAGAGCTTCTTGACCGATCACCAGATCGAACTCCGATTTGTGACAGCTCCTGAACCTGGGGCGAATACGGACACGGCGGAAGCACCGCCGGCGACTAAGGAAGTTAAACTGCAGATTACGAAAAATCTGGATGTCGAACCTGCGACAGAAGGCAAGAAGCGGTTTCGCACACTGTATGGCGGTTTTTTGGAAACGAAGCCGGAGCATATGACCCATTTATATGGCAATATGCTTGTATTCAAGGATCATCCACGGATCCTCTTTCGCGGGAAGTTGGATTCTCTGGAAACAAAATGTTTAGAAGCGCAAATTAGCTGCTTCAAGTTGAATATGACCAAGCTGGTCGATGATTTGGAAGAAATCCTGCAATTCGTACGGCGAGTCGTGCGGTGTGAGGTATTGAGTGAGAGCATTGAAGAGTTTCATTTGCTTGGGATGACAGCGAAGGAACTGCGAGAGCAATCTCATTTTCCCAAGAAGTACTTTGGATTGGAACATTTTCAACCCAGCTATGAAATGGGCGAAGCGGTTGTTGTTATAAATGCGTTGCGCACATTGACAAGGGAGACGGAACTGTTGGCTTATCAGGCCTTCAAGAAGGAGCATGGCGAAGCAGATCGCGAGGATATTATCCGTTCGCTGAACCGATTGTCCTCCTTGTTCTGGATTATCATGTTCCGCATCCGTGTTGGACACTACGATAAATGAGGTGAAAATGGTGGATAACCAACTGGTAGAAAGCATTATTAACGAAGTGGTGAAACGTGTGCAGAATGAAGCCTGCTTCGAGGTAGAAGCATCCGGCAAGCATGTGCATTTGAACCGGGAAGCGATCGATGCGTTGTTCGGCGAAGGCTATCAATTGACGAAGGCGAAGGATTTGTCCCAGCCTGGGCAATATGCCTGTAAAGAACGCGTTACACTAATCGGTCCGAAGGGCTCTCTGCATAACGTAGTCGTGCTTGGCCCTGAGCGCAAGGAATCTCAAGTGGAGGTATCACTGACAGATTCTGTTGTGCTTGGCGTGTCTGTACCTGTAAAAGAAAGCGGCAAGCTGGAAGGAACTCCGGGCATCGTGATTGCTTCTGGCAGCAACATGATTCGATTGGAAAAAGGACTCATCGCAGCACAGCGCCATATTCATGTGAAAGCTGAGGATGCTGAGAAGTTCAACGTGAAAAATGGCGATATCGTACAGGTGAAAGTGTTCGGTAAGCGCCCCCTTATTTTCGACGATGTGCTTGTACGCGTCAGCTCCAACTATGAGACTTACATGCATATCGACTATGATGAGGCAAATGCATGCGGCTTTTCGAAAGGGACAAAGGGCATAATTGTAAAGTAGAGCATCTAGGTTTAGGAGTGTGAAAAAATGAACATAGAAGCTCAAGACCGGGCTGCAATCATTGAAGCCGTAGCAGCAGAGGTAATCAAAAGACTAGGGCAACATGACAAGAAAGTACCGACTGCAGTGAGAAAGCAAGCGGTTCTTCTATCCATGGAAGCGGTACCGGAATTGGAGAGCGTACTGAACTCGCATGTTGATGTTCGTTATTATGATGAGACGCTCAGAGATTGTGATGTACTCATTATCCCTAAGCTATGTATTCAGCTGCTAGCCAATCTTGCTAACGGTATAAGTGCAGGCCCACGCGAACGATTTGTCTTGACGATGCTGCTTAAGGGGCGAGAGGTTATCGCACTCGAAGAAGGATTGCTGTATCGCAAATACAAGTCGACGGCACCTGTACTCTTGTACAAGATGTATGACGAGTTTACGGCAAAGCTTAGTGCTTACGGCATTCGGTTGGTAAAAGAGCAGGATCTTCCTGCAGCCTGCCTAGAGAATGGCAATGTCTCTGGAAAACTGCAAGTTGGACAAAAGCCAGTGACTGCACAGGAAGATAATCAGGTTGAATCCGTAGTAAGCGACATAGCGTCTCCTGCGCTAGTGTTGAATCGCAAGGTTATTACGGAAGCGGAATTGAAGAAGCATCGTCTGCATAACGGAAAAGAAATTGTCATTGATCGGCACAGCATTATTACACCGCTCGCACAAGACTACTTGCGGATGCAGAAGATGCAGGTGCACAGAAGATAACGGCGGGGTGAAGCTATGATCGTGGGACAAGTTACGGGAAGCCTGTGGGCGACCCGGAAAGACAACAAGCTGAATGGTCTGACCTTCCTGGTGGTTAAGCCGTTATCGAATCATGATGAACCCGTTCAGCGTGATTACTTCGTCGCGGCAGACAATGCAGGAGCGGGCATCGGTGATACTGTGCTCGTGACAACAGGAAGCGCAGCCCGTGCATCATTCACTAACTCAGACGTACCAGTCGACGCGGTTATTGTCGGCATTGTCGATTCCATCGAGGTATCTCATGACTAGTGCAATCGGTGTGGTTGAGCTGCGCAGCATAAGCAAAGGCTATGAGACGGCTGACCGCATGCTGAAGACTTCTCCCGTCAGCGTGCATCATATGAAGCCGATCTGCCCGGGTAAGTTCCTTATTATGATGAGTGGGGACACGGCAGATGTTCAGGCGGCGATGGAAGCAGCCCGAGCGGAAGCAAATGATTTCCGAATTAGCGATTTCGAGCTGCACGGTGTTCATTCCGAAATCGTTGAGGGGCTGAAACGCAGCAACGCTTCACTACCTGTGGATGCGCTTGGAATTGTGGAGACATCTACAGTGTCTTCCGGTATTTATGCACTGAATGAAGCACTGAAGCAAAGTGACATTCACGTGAAGAGAATGAATCTTGGCATGGCTATTGGCGGCAAGTTCCTCGCCGTATTCACTGGTAGTGTGAGCGATGTCGAGCAGGGGATGAAGGTATTCGTATCCTCCATGGATCAAAAGCGGATTATACATTATTCCGTGATTCCTTCTCCTTCTGAGGAAATGAAACAACACTTCCGATAGGAAATTGAAAACAGGAAGTTTGAAAGCTCGCTTTTGATCTTAGGTATGAATGGAGGAGCACGTTCGTGGAGATTAATGAAATCATCATATACGGCATGGTTATCTTCATGATTCTCGGTGCAATCGACAAGAGCATCGGGTATAAGTTCGGATTGGGTCACCAGTTCGATGAGGGTATTATGGCAATGGGGTCGCTCACTCTAGCCATGGTGGGGATCATCTCTCTTTCCCCAGTATTGGCCAAGGTGCTAAGTCCGGTGGTCGTACCGCTGTACAGTGCGCTCGGAGCAGATCCGGCAATGTTTGCGACGACGCTGTTAGCCAACGATATGGGCGGGTTCTCACTCGCACAAGAATTGGCGCAGACGCCGGAAGCGGGATTGTTCGCGGGTACGATTCTAGGCGCCATGCTTGGGCCAACAATCGTATTCATTATTCCAGTTGCACTCGGCATTATTAAGAAGGAAGACCAAAAGTACTTGGCAACCGGCGTATTGGCTGGTATTGTTACCATTCCTCTTGGTTGCTTAATCGGGGGATTGGTAGCAGGCTACTCGATTTCAATGATATTGACCAACCTAGTTCCAATCATCCTGTTCGCAGTGTTGATTGTGTTAGGTTTATGGAAATTCCCGAATGGAATGATTAAGGGCTTCACGATCTTCGGTCAGTTCATCGTCATTGTTGCGACGCTTGGACTTGCGGTTGGTATCACGCAGCAGTTGACGGATATTACAATCATTCCGGGACTTGCACCGATTGAAGAAGGAATTAAGATCGTTGGCGACATCTCCATTGTATTGGCTGGTGCTTTTGCGATGGTGTTCGTCATTACGAAGGTATTCAACAAGCCGCTTATGAAGCTGGGCAAAATGCTCGGTATGAACGAGATTGCTGCAGCGGGCTTGGTAGCAACGCTTGCTAACGTTATCCCGATGTTCGGTATGATGAAGGATATGGATGTGCGCGGTAAGGTCATCAACGTTGCATTTGCTGTCTCTGCCGCATTCGTATTCGGCGATCACCTCGGCTTTACGGCTGGGGTTGCGAAGGAAATGATCTTCCCAATGATCGTCGGCAAGCTTGTAGGTGGTATTACAGCGATTATCGTCGCTATGTTCTTGGCCAAAAAATTGGCACCCGAACCGGAGCAGAAGGAAGAGCTTCCGGAATCGATCTAATGAATGGTATGGGCACTCTATCTCTCTATTTTATGTATATGGGCATAATATAAATTGTTTTGAACTCTTCTCTAGGTGTAATGCCTAAGAAGAGTTCTTTTTTTGATATTGGTTAGGAGCATTACGAAATGGAAGATTTAAATGTGGACAGTGTAGTGTCGGAAAGTGAAATATACTAAAGCGGGTGCATGAATGAACTCTCATGCACCCGCTTTAAGGATATTTAGTTGTTTCTCATGACATCAATCAATCTTTTTGTCCAGCTAAAGTCTGTTTTCGTAATTGTATTATCTCCGTATACTTTGCCATCTCTATCGATGGCATAGATAAACATTCCGCCCTTAGGGCCATCTTTTGGCTGCCAAGCTGCATATTTGTAAGCTCTGCTTGTTTCAAATGGTTCCTGAGCATCACTCCAGTTTGCACCTAATTCTTCTTGAAAAGATATTCCCGGAAGAAACTGATCAGGGGAGATTGTATTTTTATAAGTTGCCCAAGTAGTATCTAATCTACTAGGGGTTCTGCCGTAAGCTTGAAGGAACAAATAGTCACAGAATGGAGCTACTTTTTTGAATAGGCTATGATTGTCTTTGTTAGTATCATAGATAAGCAATTTGCCACTGTTCGACATTGGCCCTAAACGTTTAGACAGGGCTTCAAAAGTACCAGAAGCTTTTGTTTCTTTTTCTTGTGTTAACGTTTCCTCCATATCAATATCTAAGCCATCTAAATTGTAGGGAGTTACGTATTTATCAACTAAAGATTGCGCATGATTATCATATTCTTTGGATGTGGGAATTGTACCCATACTAGGAACGTTATATAGTTCCCTGATGTCTATCGTGCGTATCACTTTGGTATGACGTTCGTGCAAGGCAGGCACATATGTATCACGAAGCGTGTCCCAGAATAACTTTTCATTTGTACCTGGGTTAACATAGTGGAAGACAGAAACGATATCGACTCCTTCAGGAATATCTGTCATAGCTGTCACATTAGGGTCTGGGAGAGTTGAATTTGCATCATGAGGCATAGTTACGTCACGCCATGTTCTGTAGTATGCCATCATTACAGGAGATTTTTGACCTTTGGTCAATTCGCTTGCTAAAGAAGTTGAAGGACTAGCTGAAACAATTGAGCCACTCACTAAAGATAAAATTAAAACGGTTGACAAGAGTAACAACATGGATGTTTTTTTCATAAAAGATAACTCCCTTTCTTAGATGATAATTTACCACAGTAAAGTAAGCGGTTACATTTCAGAGGAAATCATGTCTTCAGCGCTGTCCTTCATCCCATAATTTCAAAACCTCCCCAAAGAAGTATTCACGCATTATGTTTTGACTCTCGATTTGCGTAAATTCCTGAATTTGCAAAAGTTGAGTCATTACTATTATCGTACAGAATTACAAAAAAGTGAATAGGACTAATAGTGTAATAAAAATAATATTATCAAACGGATGATGAAGTGATTATCCAGACTTTTGAAGGTGCTTTTCTGTTTTTGATATTCATGACAAATTTATCGTCTCCATTATTGGGGCGCTAAGAGCGGACATGTGTAACAAACAAATAAACATGAAGACAATGCATTACCTCCAAATAAAATGTATGGTATTTGCAATAAACAATTTTTGTATTTATAATTTTTATATAAAACGACTAGGTTAGGTTTGGAGGATGATTTTATGGCGCTTCATAAGTGGGCATATATTTATTTATCTCCAGGATTTAGTCCAGAAGAAAATACTATCACCACTGGAAACCAGCATTGTATTTTTATTGCTGTTGGAATCGATTTTAATGACAAAGAGCGGGTAATACCAATTGCGAAGCAACTTGTCAAAGAGGGAGTACAAATGATCGAGTTATGTGGAGGATTTGGACCTATATGGATTGCAAAAGTAAGTGAAGCCATAGATAAAGCAGTTCCAGTAGGAAGTGTGGCATATGGACCTGAAGCACGCCAACCTATGCTTGATTTACTCGCACCAGATGGTTTGAAAACAGATTAATATAGTAAATTGTGATGTAGAATCACTAAATAATTAATTTCTCAAAAATATGTTCAATCTGAAGAATCCATTTGGAATATTGGATTCTTCTTTTTATAATGTTTTTGAATGATAATGAATTAAACTTATGCTCAAGTAAGCTTTAACGAAGAAGGGTGATAAATTTTATGTTTTACACAATAAATGATGTGAAAAAAATGTATGGAATATCAGCATCCACATTACGTTTTTATGAAAAGGAGGGTATTCTGCCCAAAATAAATCGAGATAGAAGCGGACGAAGAGTATATGAGGAAAAAGAATTAGAATGGTTGCAGTTAGTAATTGCATTAAAAGATACTGGAATGGCTTTGGAGACAATAAAAGAATACATTGCTATGGTTTATGAAGGTGACAAAACCATAGAAGAAAGAAGAAAAATCCTGTTAGAACATAAACAAAGTGTTGAAAAAAAATTAACTTTAACGTTGGAGCACCTTGAAAAAATAAACAAAAAAATAACAGTTTATGATGTGTTGGTTCTTAAGAAGAATCCAAAGGATCTTTTTATTTAATGCTTCTCTTGACTTAAAGTTTACTTCAACTTGTATAGTTAGAGTAACTTATGAATGAAGAAGTCTTTTACCAGTCAGCTAACTGGGATCGGTCAGTTTAATGAGAAAAAGATCCACTGCTTAAACGACTCAATATTAAGGGGGGTAATACATGAATAAAATTATCGCTATTACTGGTGCTTCATCAGGTATTGGTCTAGCTACTGCCAATTTATTTGCTGATAATGGGTGGACGGTTTATGCAGGTACACGTAACGTTCAACGTGATCAGAAGAAACATGGAAACCGAGCAAATCTTCACTTTCTTGAAATGGAAGTTACGAAACCTGAATCATTGGAAAGAGCTTTTGCAACGATCGAGAACAATCACGGTCATTTGGATGTACTTTTTGCTAATGCAGGATTCGGTTATTTACGGCCCCTAGGGCAAGCAACATTTGAGGAAATCAAAAGCATTTTTGATACAAATGTCTATGGGGTAATGCATACCATTCGAGCTGGTCTCTCCCTCTTATGCAAAGCTGAGTCCGGGCATGTTATAGCAACAACAAGTGTTGGAGGATTAGTCGGTCAACCCTTAAACGAAATATATTGTGCGAGCAAATTTGCAGTCGAAGGTTTGTTAGAGAGTTTAGCCACTTACTACAAGCCTACATTTAACATCGATGTTACTCTGCTCGAACCGGGCGCGATAGCGACCAATTTCAATAACACGGTACTCTCGCATATAGAACAAACTGGAGGTATTAAAGAAGATGAATACAAACCAGTTTTTGAAAGGTATATAAGCACGTTCTCCAAACGGAATTCCGTTCCACAGCGTCCGGAGTCTGTGG
>NZ_JMDX01000223.1:0-9219 GCF_000935845.1 Paenibacillus sp. E194 | reverse complement strand
TCGGATGGAGGGGACACTGATGTGTTACCATCGTCATCAGGCTCATGACAACCCTTGGATTCATATTGGCGAGCAGGATATCACGTCGATGGTGGATTTCGATATTTGCCAGCGTGTTGCGAAGCAAGTAAATGCTGCGATCATCGGTTATATGACACAAAAGTCATTTTTACTCGAACAGGGCTTGCTAAATGAATTGCAGCAGCATACCAACCCAGATCCGTTTAGTGCGGAAGCGCGTCGCAATCGTGCCATTCGACAATTGCTGCTGAGTGATCAGATGAGTGAACGGTTTCATGTACTCCTTTTGTCTTGCGGTTCGAAATCGGAAATTGGAATATTATAAGATTCAACACAAAAGAAGCGCCATGAGATCGCCGATCTCTTGACGCTTCTTTCTGTATCTATTCATTCTTTCATTCATTAGCCGTCCGCAACAAGTCAACAGACAGTGATGCTGCTAGTAAGGGTTTTTCATAACGAAGACGCTCCAGTACGAAAAGCCGCTGAAGCATACGACCATGTACGCCCAAAACAGCATTGTATATGTACGTTCGGACAATTTCAAGTAACCCAGCAACACAAAAAAAGCAGTCTGCATGAAGAACAGGAGCGCCATCTCAATCATGTCTCCTGCAAACGCCATCAGACCGATTACTAATGTCCAGAAGCCGAGTACGCGATACATCCGTGCCACGATTCATCCCCCTCTCGTTACGTTCAACCCAACATTTACTATTGACATTATAGCGTTCTAGTCATCTGGTGTAAACTGCCAATCTTGATGGATTAACGAACTTTTTCGGAATCTCCCCTTCATTGTGATCTATTGTATGGACAGGCATACGTATGATTCATAGAAAAAATGGATATACATTTTAGTATCCGATAGATTCTATGAACTCTACCATGGGCATAGAGATGGAATAAGCGGTTGATTACCGACTGATCATCCTTCGTCGCTTGCTTCAATGCATATGGCGTGGGTGCTGTATACAACCGAATTGAATGAGTGTCGTTAGGAGGGTATCGCATGACAGCAATTAGACAAGATGCGTGGACAGCGGACGATGATTTGATTTTGGCAGAAGTGACGTTAAGACATATTCGAGAAGGAAGTACTCAGCTAGCTGCTTTTGAAGAAGTAGGGGAAAAGATTGGCCGCACGTCTGCGGCTTGCGGATTCCGCTGGAATAGCTGTGTCCGTAAAAAATATGAAGCTGCCATTCAGCTTGCAAAAGCACAGCGGCAAAAGCGCAACTATATGAAAAAGCAGCCTATTGGTGCACAGGTGGCCTCTATTGCATTGGCGGACAGTGAAGAAGTTGGCCTTAAGCCAGAGCTCATTACCGAGGAATCACTCTCCATGGATATGGTGATCCGCTTCTTGCGTCAATGGCGCAACAGTTATCAAGAGCTGTCGCGTCAATTGAAGCATACGGAGAAAGAACTGCATGATAAGGAAGAGCAGTATCATCGTCTGCGTGAAGAGAATGAGTATCTCTCCAAACAGGTGAATGCCGTTCAAACGGATTACCGTACGGTAAATGATGATTATAAGGCGCTCATTCAAATTATGGATCGTGCTCGCAGATTAGCGATTTTAAGTGAAGAAGAGGACGACTCCAAAACTCGCTTTCGGATGGACGCCAATGGCAACCTAGAGCGAATTGAATAGTTCCATCCGCTTACAGAAAGCGTGAAGGGAGAGCATTGCTCACTCTTTGCGCTTTTTTGTGTTTTTGCATTTGGTTTGATATAACAAATAGGATACTTGTACACAAGGGAAGGTGCCTAATATGGATATCGATATTATTGGCGGGGGGTCATTGGGGCTGCTTCATGCAGCGATGCTGATGAGAACGCGCAATTCAATAGATAGCAGTAATACGAAGGTAAGGATGTGGACACGGACTCCGAAGCAGGCGGAGCTTATCCGTAGTCAAGGGATTCATCTCAAGGATCTGGATGGGAGGCATGACCATATTTATCCGGTACATGCCTATCCGTTGGCAGAAGCAGGAGAAGTACTTGAACGGACAGGTATGAGAGCGAGCAGCATATGGTTGTTCGTGAAGCAGACACATATTGATTCTGAGCTTCTCAGTCGGTTAGAGAAGTTTCCTAGAGAGCAGACAACTTCATTGGTGTGCTATCAGAATGGGGTTGGTCATATGGAATCACTTCGTGCGGTATGGCCGCAAGAGCAATTAGTATGGGCGGTTACAACGGAAGCGGCTAAGCGAGTAAATTGCAATGAGGTTGTACATACGGGGCGCGGGCATACGTCAATTGGCATCTGGCAGCCTGCTGGAAGCCGAACAGAACAGAAGGATTTAGTCAATTCTTTATGTTTGTCAACAAAGAAGTTGCTAGAAAATGCAGGATTTCAAACGTTTTGTCGAACAACATCGAAGGTATGGTTTATCAGAAATTGCTTGCCAATGTCATTATTAATCCATTAACGGCTGTGCTGCGCATCAAGAACGGTCAACTGCTGCTGCAAGAGGACAGGCTGTCCTTAATGAAGGAGCTGTTTGGCGAGGCTGCTGCGGTATACCGAGCGGCTCATATTTCTATCGATGAAGAGAAGGATTGGGAGCGGGTTGTTCAGGTGTGCCGGATGACTTCGTCCAATTCGTCGTCCATGCTTCAAGATGTAGAAGCGGGAAGAAGGACAGAAATAGAGGCTATAACGGGGGCGCTTATCCGAATGGCTGATCGATATGAGGTTGCAGTACCGCTTCATCGTATGATGTACCGTCTTATTCTAGCAAGTTGCGAATAACATTTCCCGTGCTGATCCCTTGTTGAGAGGAGTGAGTCTACCCGAATATGTTTCAACTGATGTATGACGGATTCGTTCTGCTTTCTTTACTGCCCTTCTTCCCATTTCTTATTACTTGGCTAATTGGTAGGGGGCTGCTTAAACCGAAGAAGAGGGCAATTAAGCTGGCAATGGATATAACGACGGTGTTTCTCATTGCCTCGGTAGGCGGTTTATATAATACGTTGTTTGATTCAAAGGCAGGATTTTATTGGATACTGTTCTTTCTGTTAATCGCAGCAGGATTAATCGGTGGGTTGCAACAGCAGAAGTATGGCAAGTGGGATCCGAGAAAAATGATTCGTGTCATTTGGCGAATAACATTCTTCTTGCTTGGCGTACTGTACGTTTTCTTGCTATTGATTGGAATAATTATTTATTCAGCAAGCATGTAGGATAAGCTATACTCATAAAGGTAGATTAGTGATAGGACTCATGCATCGATATTAATGGATGATGGCAGCTAGTTGTTGAATTGTGCATGAAGGAATGGAATACATAATCTTTGTTTTGACGGTCAGAAGCCGCATTGTGTACAATCGAGACGAGGCAAAAAGGGAGGCGGCTATCTTTTGAAATGGCCAATATTATCTATTCCGGTTCAGCAACCGCTGACCGTACAGTACATGGAACGCGAACCATCTGTTGTCGAGACGTTCTACGAATATCATCCGGACTTGGATTGGGAGAAGAGAGCGGATTGGGTGGAGCGTTCGGGACAGCTAAGAGTGAATCGCACACGCTTGGCCGATGTGCTTACCCGCTATAATGAGCGGTTCAATAACAGCCAAGCTGTACGAGATTCCATAGAACGACTGAAGGATGAACGGTCGTTAGTCGTTGTAGGAGGACAGCAGGGCGGCTTGTTTACAGGTCCACTGCTTGTTCTGTATAAGGCAATTTCCATTATTCGAATGGCGCAAGAAGCAGAAGTCAAATTAGCAAGACCAGTGGTTCCTGTCTTCTGGATTGCTGGAGAGGATCATGATTTTGATGAGGTTGATCATACGTATGTGGTAACCTCAGATCCTGCTGTACAGCGTATACGAATGGAGAAGCCAGGGGATCGACGTGCCCCAGTGAGCCATGTGAAGCTGGATGCTGCTGCATGGGAATCGGTTCTCACCGAGCTAGAGAGATCCTTGCCAAAGACTGAGTTTACACCAGGGCTGCTTGAGCACCTGCGTGAATCAGTGGCTACTTGTGCCACGCTGTCAGATTCCTTCGCAGCGACTATGGGCCGACTATTTGGTGAATATGGTCTCGTGCTCATCGATTCAGCAGATGACGGACTGCGTGAGCTTGAAGCGCCTATGTTCGAGGCGATCCTCCAGCACAATGACCGACTGGAGAAGGCCTACGACACCAGTGAGCAGCAGCTTGCTTCTTATGGCTATAGCCCTCAGGCGGTACGTTCCGAACACAGCGCGAATCTGTTCCTCGTTCGTGACGGGGAGCGCCACTTGCTGCATAAGGAGAACGGGCAATTCGTCAATCATCGCCAAGGAATATCGTGCACGATGGAGCAGATGTTGGACATCGCACGGAATTCAACGCAGCAGCTGAGCAATAATGTATTGACGAGACCGCTTATGCAGGACTATTTATTCCCAGTACTGGCTACCGTGCTCGGACCAGGAGAAATTGCTTACTGGGCACAGACGAAGCAGGCATTCAGAGAGCTGGGCATGAGAATGCCAATCATATGGCCACGCATGGGATTTACTTGTATTGAGGGGACACTAAATAAGCTTCTGGATAAGTATGAGCTGTCGGTTGAAGATGTTGTGTATCATTACGAAGCAAGAAGAGCTTCGTGGCTGGAAGCGCAGGATGCACTTCACTTGGATGAACGCTTCGAGACGCTGCGTGCAGAAGTGGATACCAGATATACGGATCTGCTGGAGGATCTTGTCGCATCGCTTCCTGCACTTGGGAAACTTGGTGCTACGAATCATAATAAGGTACTTGAACAGATTGATTTCCTTCATCACCGTGCTAAGGATGCGATGGCGAAGCAGCATGAATCAGGCTTGCGGCAGTGGGAACGGCTGCATGTCTCCCTTCATCCGCTTGGCAAACCGCAGGAGCGTGTGTTGAATATGCTAGGGTATGCCTGCCGCTACGGTGAGAATTGGTTTGCAATGTTGATGGAAGCTCCTGTCGTATGGAGAGGAGAACATCGCATCGCCCTGTTGTCATAAGCTATGTTATGAGCATGAGCTGGAAAGACCCAATTTCTTGAAATCTAGACGGATCATGAAATGGCTTCTTAATCCAAATGGGAGAGGATGAACTGTCCATGAGTAATACACCAACTCGTAATACAAATGCGGCAAACAAGAGCATCATCCAAGATATTGCATTGGCACCAGAAGGTCATTTGAAAATTGAATGGGTTCAAGCGCATATGCCTGTGCTTAACCGCATTCGGGAACAATTTGAGGCGGAGCAGCCGTTCAAAGGACTCAAAGTAGCAATATCGCTTCATTTGGAGGCGAAGACCGCTTATTTGGCGAAGGTCGTTAAAGCTGGCGGCGCTGATGTAACGATAACAGGAAGCAACCCGTTGTCGACGCAGGATGATGTATGCGCCGCGCTAGTTGAAGACGGCATTACTGTATATGCCAAGTACAACCCAGATCCGGAAGAATATAAGCAGTTGCTTATTCACACATTGGAGACGAAGCCTGATTTGATTATCGACGATGGCGGAGATTTGGTCTCGATTCTGCACGCTGAGCGCCCTGACTTGCTTGATCAAGTGAGAGGCGGTGCGGAAGAAACGACTACAGGCATCCTCCGCTTGAAAGCGATGGAGAAGGATGGCACGCTTCAATTCCCGATGGTTGCCGTTAATGATGCGTATTGCAAGTATTTGTTCGACAACCGTTATGGTACTGGTCAGTCAGTATGGGATGGCATTAATCGTACAACGAATCTGGTTGTAGCCGGCAAGACGGTGGTCGTGGTCGGGTACGGATGGTGCGGTAAGGGTGTTGCCATGCGTGCCAAAGGTCTCGGCGCGAATGTCGTTGTTACCGAGGTGGATGCGATCAAAGGCGTGGAAGCCTACATGGATGGATTTACAGTGCTGCCGATGATCGAAGCCGCTCGTGTAGGAGATATCTTTGTAACCGTCACAGGCAACCGTGATTGCATCCGTGGTGAGCATTATGACGTGATGAAGGACGGTGCCATCTTGTCCAATGCTGGACACTTCGATGTTGAAGTGAATAAGCCTGAGCTTGAGGCTCGTTCCACATCTGTACGTACGGTACGCAAGAACATTGAAGAATACAAGCTGCAAGCTGGCCGCAGCATCTACTTGCTGGCTGAAGGCCGCCTAGTCAATCTGGCTGCAGGGGATGGCCATCCAGCTGAAATTATGGATATGACATTTGCGCTTCAAGCAATGTCCTTGAAATATGTAAATGATCAATATCAATCCATTGGGAAAAAAGTTGTCAATGTACCGTATGAGCTTGATGAGCAAGTAGCACGCTACAAGCTGGAGTCGCTCGGAATCTCAGTAGATACGCTTAGCAGCGAGCAAAAGTCTTACTTAGAGAGCTGGCAAGAGCATTGATGGGATAAAGCCTGTATCATACAAGAAGGAAGAACCGCCATTAGCGATAGGCTAGTGGCGGTTTTATTTTGGGTATGAAGCTTACCTATGCAACATATTTTTTGGCAATTCGTCTATTGATTGAGTATGGAGAACGAAGCCATTACATCCAAGATATCCATGCCAAGATGATAGAGGGGGCATACGGGATGAAAAAGAGAAATTGGGGATGGCAAACAGTCGTGCTGGCGTCGCTTCTGCTGTTGCTGCTTCTTGGTGGCTGTAGTTCAGCATCAGACAGTCAAGGGTTAAAGCCGGGGAATTCAGCGCCAGAAGGGGCGCAGATGGAAGGAACCAGTAATGATGCTGCTGCAAGCAGCGAGGAACCATTGCAGGCTGGTGCGGGGCAGCAAGTGCAGCAAGTGCAGGTAAAGACCGAGCGCAAGCTCATTTATGAAGCGCAGCTTCGCATGGAAGTTGCCGACTACGGGGCTGTGAAAGAGAAGCTGAATCGATTCATTGCGCTATCACAAGGTTATGTGCTGCAATTTTCGGATCAGGAGACAGACAGCGAGCGAGGCGGATCCTATGTCATTAAGATTCCTGCTGTTGGATTTCAATCGTTCATTGATGAGCTAGGAAAGTGGGAGTCGATCTCCTATACTCGTCAATATTCGGCTAATGATGTGACCGAGGAGTATGTTGATTTACAGGCGCGGCTTAAGGCGCGCCGCACAGTAGAGTCAAGACTGCTGTCCTTCATGGAGAAGGCGACGAAATCGGAAGATTTATTAAACTTCTCGAATGAGCTGGGGAATGTACAATCGGAAATTGAGCAAATTGTGGGAAAAATGAGGTATTATGATAACAATGTGGCAATGTCCACGATTACATTGGATATGTTTCAACGCCTAAAAGCAAAGCGTGGTCAAGCGCTTGAGGATGCATTTGGAACTCAGGTGGCAGATACCCTTGTAGGCAGTTGGGACGCTCTTGTAAAATGTGTGAAGTCTATTGTTCTCGTGCTTGTTGCGCTGCTTCCTTTTCTTTGTGCGCTGCTCATTATCGGAACTCCGATCTGGCTGATTGCCAGAAGGAGGAGAGGAAGGAATGGAAACTTGAGCGGGAATACCGGGGAGAATGTGTTGGGATCACGAACACCTGCAGATGCTGAGGCGGCAGAGGCAGCATTAGAAGACGCAAGTAAACACAAGGCTACGGACTCTTCTGAAGTGCAGAGTGACACAGGCGGCTCGGCTGTAGACAATGGTGAAGATAGAAGGTAAGAGCATGATTAGACATGTTGGTGTACTGTCTTCGTATGTGTTAATGGAAACATATCCAAAATTTATATAGGCCTATTTCGCAATAAAATCCTGCTTTCTAGCAGGATTTTTCTCTTTTATGGCGAAGTATACATTCGTTGTGGAGGAAAGTGGGGCACTGTGGTGGATTTAGGGGGAGGAGTGGTGGCTGATGTTCATGGGCGAGTATCAACATAGCATCGATGACAAAGGCCGTCTCATCATACCAGCTAAGCTGCGTGACTCTTTAGGAACCACATTTATACTGACTCGAGGGTTGGATCAGTGTCTCTTCGTCTACCCTATGAATGAATGGGAAGCACTTGAACAGAAGTTAAAGGCACTTCCCTTGATGAAAGCTGATGCTAGAGCCTTTACCCGTTTCTTCTTTTCGGGGGCAAGTGAATGTGAATGGGACAAGCAAGGACGGGTTACGATCCCTTCCCATTTGCGCGGCTATGCACATTTGGAAAAAGAATGCATGGTTATCGGTGTCCAGAATCGGGTAGAGATTTGGAGCAAGGATGCTTGGGAACAATATGTAGAGCAGTCGGAATCCGCATTTAACGAAATTGCGGAGACATTGGTTGATTTTAATTTTTAGGTGAACATCAGGACTATCATAACGCATCGCAGCTAGATGGGAACCGAAATTGGGAGGTATTGCGTTGTTTCATCATATTACCGTGTTGAAAGAAGAATCGGTAGAAGGCTTGCGAATACGTCCTGACGGCATTTATGTCGACTGTACGCTAGGAGGAGCTGGACACAGCGAGCGAATTGTTTCTCAGCTGTCATCTGCCGGAAGACTAATTGCGCTGGATCAGGATGATTGGGCGTTGAATAATGCGAAGGTTCGGCTTGCGTCTTATTTGGATCGAGTAACGCTTGTCAAAACTAACTTCCGCCATTTGGAGGAAGCATTGATTCAAGCGGGTGTACCGCAGGTGGATGGAGTTCCACAAGTGGATGGGATCCTATTCGATCTTGGTGTATCATCGCCTCAGCTTGATGAAGGTGAGCGTGGATTCAGCTATAACCATGACGCGCCGCTGGATATGCGTATGGATCAGAATGGCGAATTGACAGCTTACGATATTGTCAATGGCTGGTCAGAAGCCGATATCGCGAAAATTTTGTATCAATACGGGGAAGAGAAATTCTCGAAGCGTATTGCCAGAGAGATTGGCGCAGCTCGCGCTAAGCAGCCAATTCAGACGACCGGTGAACTCGCAGAGCTGGTGAAGGCAGGTATTCCTGCTGCTGCAAGACGAACCGGCGGACATCCTGCGAAGCGAAGCTTCCAGGCGCTCCGAATTGCTGTTAATGACGAGCTTGGCGCTTTTGAAGATGCCTTACATCAAGCGGTACGCTGCTTGAAGCCGGAAGGAAGAGTGGCTGTGATTACGTTCCACTCGCTTGAGGATCGGATCTGTAAGCATATTATGAATGAGTATGTAGGAAGATGCACATGCCCACCGGGGTTGCCAATGTGTGCATGTGGCCACAAAAGTGTATTG
>NZ_JMDX01000222.1:0-9255 GCF_000935845.1 Paenibacillus sp. E194 | reverse complement strand
ACCTAATTCACGTCCAATTTCTCGTGTCGACCAGCCGAGTCGAAGAAGAGTTTCTAGTTTACTACGTTCAATTATGCTAAGATGGGAGTAGCTCATGTTAGTTCTCCTGTATGAATGGTTGTGTGGTAACTCCCATTTTACATGAAACTCACATGGGCCTTTTTATTTTCTAGCTGTCGCACTTCATATTACAATCCGTCATTTGGTAAGGTCACTCGGAAATATGCTTGATCGTGCATGCTAGTCTGGATGAAAGGCCATAATACGGATAGTTTAGGAAATGGAGGCGCATGACATGATAGGATGGGCGATTGCTGGAGGGATAGTAGTTGTCTTGCTTGCCCTCATTGTCTTTTCGTCCATTGAGTGCAAAATCATCATTCACAAATCAGGAAAACATGAGCGAGTTGTTCTATTGATTCGGGCATGCTATGGACTGCTTCGTTGGAAATATGAATGGCGATCCATTCGATTTATTAACTTGGAAACAGGGGTTCACCTGCATGTAAAATCTAAGGATAATGTCGGAACAGGTCATGCAAGTCGAGAGGAAGCTCAGGTCGATAAGAAATTGATAGAGAGATATAAGCATAACGTGCGGCGACTTCTACGTCATACGCGTTACATCATTCTATGGCTCAAGGAAACTCTCCAACGAGTACAGTGCAGCATGTTTACTTGGGATACGGAGATTGGACTGCTTAATCCGGCAACAGCCTGTCTATTGACAGGGGCATCATGGTCAGTGAAGAGCATACTGGTAGGTGCATTGAGCCACCATATTCGATTTCGCAGACATCCTCAGATGGAAGTGAATCCGCAATTTCACACCCCTTTTTTTTCCACTAGGATCGTTTGTATAACCAAAATTCGCATCGTGCACGCTATAACTGCTGTAATCAAGTTGATTATTCGCATCGTTCGCGCAGAAGGAGGAATACGAACATGGCGGAACATCCTATCGAGGGCTTAATGCATGCAGCCTTAAACAATATTAAGGCTATGGTAGATGTAAATGCAATCGTGGGCGATCCTGTCCAAACACCTGACGGCAGCGTCATTTTGCCGATCAGCCGCGTTGCATTTGGCTTTGCGGCAGGAGGCAGCGACTTCCGGTTGGATGAGAGATACGACAGACATGACAGACCGGCCTCAGAACGTGGTGAGGCTCGTACAGTTCCTGCAGCCTATGCCTATGGTTCGAAGCCATTTGGAGGAGGAAGCGGCGGTGGCGTCTACATAACACCGATTGCCTTTCTCGTCGTTGGCAGGCGGGGCATTCAGGTCGTGTCGCTCGACAATCAGACGCATCTGCTGGAGAAAATTATTGATGCCGCACCTAATGTGCTGGATCAAATCAGTTCGATGTTCAAGAAGCAGGAATCAACGACGGCCGAGGATATTATTATATCGGATCGGTAGGAATATGGCGTCAGGCTTGATTGTTGCTGCCGTTATTGCCGGTAAAATGGCGATGCAGTCAACGGGAGCTTGACGCTGTTTTTCATTACGAGCAACTCCTGCTTGCTTAAGTAATCATAAGTGATGGACATACTCGGTCTCGAACAAGCATACATATGGAACAACTTGACCGGTATACAGATAAAGGAGGAACGTATGAGCAAGCATCCATACGTAGGACAAGTTGGAAAGATGATTGCGTTGTGTGCATTGTTGGGTTCGGTCCTGGCATATGATTTGTATGGACGTGCCGTGTCAGCTGATCCATTCGTGGACACAAGTCGCTCACAGCGTGAGGCTGTACAGGAATGGTCTGTTCCGCTGCAAGTTGAGCTATCGAATGCAACTGATTCCGCTCGAATCACGCCTCCATCTACTGCAGCAAGAGCAGCAGCCTTAATAGATGTAGCGTCTGGAAGAGTGCTATACAGCCATAACGGGAAGCAGGAGCTTCCAATGGCGAGTACGACGAAAGTGTTGACCGCGATTGTGGCAATTGAGCATGGCCGGCTGGAGGATAAAGTAAAGGCGACTTCTCGTGCTGTAGGTAAGGAAGGCTCCTCCATTTACTTGAGACTTGGAGAAGAGATGAGTCTTAACCATTTGTTGTATGGCCTTATGCTTCGTTCAGGCAACGATGCTGCGGTGGCGATTGCTGAGCACGTTGGAGGGTCGGAAGAAGGCTTCGTCCACTTAATGAATGAGAAGTCGAAGCTACTCGGGTTAGAGCATACCCAGTTCCGCAATCCTCATGGTTTGGATGAGAAGGGTCACTATACGACTGCAGAAGATCTAGCTCGTATATCAGCATATGCACTGCATAATGCAACCTTCCGTGAAATCGTGCGCACCCGTACGAAGAAGGCGCCTAATACCATAGACAATTGGGATTATGTGTGGGGCAATAAGAATAAAATGCTTCACTTGTATGAGGGAGCAGATGGTGTGAAGACAGGTTACACGAAAGGTGCATTGCGGTGTCTAGTCAGTTCTGCCACACGGAATGGCCAGCAGCTTGTTGCCGTAACACTGAATGACCCCAGAGATTGGGAAGACCATAAAAGGATGCTCGATTACGGCTTTCAAGCGTTTCCGCAAGCGAAGATTGTAGAGGAAGGCCAACATATTGAGGGTCAGCCATTCGAAGCTTCTAGATCGCTGACGTATCCGCTTGGGTATGGGGAACAATCGAAATTGTCTGCCAAGCTCGCCGTACCAACAAGCGGTAGTCTCGAAGCAAGGTTAGGTCATCAGGGACGCTTGACGATGTATGTGGACAAGGAACCGATAGCCAGTGTAGATGTTCGAAGAATTTCTCCAGATGAATCTGCGCCAACTCGAGGTGGTTCAGCCAAGCATACTTTTGCAGTTCCAAGTAAAAGCAAGAGCGGCACCGTTCTCAGTGAATGGATGCTGGTACTAAAACGTGTAACAGGCAGACTATTTGGCGCAGCTTGATCGCCCATGGGAAGGGAGACGGTTGTTATTGTAAATGCGATATGGATGTTCATGCTTCTTGTGGGATTCATCGCTGCTGCCGCTCAGGGAAAGATTGACGTAGTGACGGAAGCCGTGTTCGAGGGAGCGAAGACAGGAGTATCTGTAAGCTTTGGCCTCATCAGTGTTATGGTGTTCTGGCTAGGGATCATGCGGATTGCAGAGGATGCAGGGCTGCTGAAGCGGCTTGCCAAGGCTCTTGGCCCAGTCGTTCGGTATTTGTTTCCCGATGTACCTCGCAACCATCCTGCTCTCGGTTTCATTATGTCGAATATGAGCGCGAATTTGCTTGGGCTAGGCAATGCAGCTACACCGATGGGGATAAGAGCTATGCAGGAGCTTCAGAAATTAAATCCGAATAAAGACACGGCTACGCCTGCCATGTGCACCCTGCTTGCAATCAATACGTCAAGTATAACCCTAATCCCAACAACATTGATTGCGATAAGGATGAATTTCAACTCTGCTAATCCTGCCGAGATTGTAGGTACTACGCTGCTTGCGACCATTGTTGCAACATTTGCAGCGATTTTCGCGGATCGATGGTACCGAAGAAAGGATGCGAAGCGTCCGCCCCCGCAACAATTAAAGTCTGAAAAAGATCGGTATACCGACTCCAAGGGAGCGGGATATCATACACCAGCTAGTTGAACAATGATTTGATGATTATGGCATCATGACCTTACTTCCAGCCTCGAAATGAAGTAGAAAGGATGGTCCGGTTATGTATGCATTTGTATCCGCTATATCCGCATGGGCCATACCGGCCATTATCGTTTTTATTCCATTGTTTGCCTATTTCCGGCGTGTGCCCGTATATGAGACCTTCGTTGAAGGGGCGAAGGATGGATTCCAAACCTCAATCAACATCATTCCAACCTTAGTAGGCATGATGGTTGCGATCAGTGTATTTCGTGCATCTGGAGCGATGGATTGGATGGTGGGGCTGCTGCGCCCGATACTCGATTGGATAGGCATTCCTGGTGAGGTGATGCCTCTCGCTTTCTTGCGACCCATTACAGGAGCCGGCTCTCTTGCCTTTACTACCGATCTGATTAAGATGTATGGGCCTGATTCCATGATTGGCCGAATTGCTTCAACGATACAGGGGAGCACAGATACAACGATCTATGTGTTGACCGTATATTTCGGCGCTGTTGGGATTAAGAAAGGTCGGTATGCACTAAAAGTTGGCCTATTCTCTGATTTGGTCGGATTTATTGCAGCAATTGTCGTCTGTTTCCTTGTATTTGGTTTCATAACAGGGTAATATCATAATAGCTTGAATAATGTAAGTTAATGACAAGCTCGCGCCCTCTTGGCTGCGGGCTTTTCTCTTCAATGAGGATACTAATAGTTTGAGGTGACAGACATTCATGGAAGAACGTTTACAGAAGATTTTGGCGAACGCGGGCGTCGCATCGCGTCGAAAGTGTGAAGAGCTTATTAAGGAAGGTAAGGTAGAGGTTAACGGAGAAGTCGTAACAACTCTAGGTGTAAAGGCAGATCCATCAAGCGATGTGATTACTGTTAGTGGGAGAACGATATCGGTTAAGTCCGACAAAATAGTGTTAGCCTTCCATAAGCCGAAAGGCGTTATTACAAGTACATCAGATCCAGAAGGCCGCAAAACAGTCATGGATTTTATGAAGGGTGTCAAGGCGCGAGTATATCCGGTAGGACGCCTCGATTACGAAACAGAGGGGCTTCTACTGTTTACAAATGATGGTGAGTTAGCCAATATGCTCATGCATCCGCGCCATCATGTGGAGAAGACCTATCATGCAACCGTGAAAGGCGTACCGCATGGGGATAAGCTGGAGCAACTGAGAAAAGGGGTTAAACTTGAGGATGGTATGACTCAGCCAGCAGCGGTGGAATACCATGATGTTGACTTGGAGAGCAATACTGCAACCATCAGTATAACGATCCATGAGGGTCGCAATCGTCAAGTTCGCCGCATGTTCGAGGTGATTGGCCATCCTGTCACCAAGCTGAAGCGTGTGAAGTTCGGTAATATTACGCTGCAAGGGATTCCCCGTGGCAAACACCGTGTGCTGACGAAGTCGGAAGTCAACGAACTCCGTATGGAGATGAAATCCAACCGTACCATGCATACGTAAAATCGGATAGAGCAGTATATCGCTTTTATTGCACCCCGCCCGGTAAATGGTGACACATAATTTTCATATTGAGGAAGATATGTCCGCTAATCTATGAATTATAATAGTCGTGGATGGTGTAATGCAATTGTTGCATTTATGTCGTCCGAATGTGAAATATGTCATAGAAAGCAAGTGTTCAATCTATATCAATTGAACCACATCAAGAAGGGGCGATGATATTGGGCAAGAGAAACAAGACAGTCCAGATTCTCATACTAGCTGTCATTGCGATACTTGGCGGGATTGCAATTAGCAATGCGTACAGTAAGCCTACATACCCTGAGGTTGGCAGCCGCATACCAGATGTGTCGCTTCATACGCTGAAGGGCGATACTGTGCAGCTGAGTGATTACAAGGGAAAGTCCCTGGTGCTTAATTTCTGGGGCTCCTGGTGCGAACCGTGTGAGCGGGAGATGCCCACCTTGCAGAAGGCAGCAGATGATTGGAAGGATCGCAACGTGGAAGTCGTCGGCATCAACTATGGAGAAGATGCGATCGTTGTGGACAATTATATGAAAGCGGTAAATGTTCATTTCACGATGCTGCTCGATTCAAATAAGAGTGTAACCAAAGCATTCGGTGTCCGTCCATTGCCGACCACATTCTTCATCAAGCCTGATGGCAAAGTCCATGCTATTCATACTGGGGAAGTCACTACAAGCCAACTAGAGTCCTATCTGGAACAAATGGCGAAAGAATAGGGGCTTGAAGGGGAGGAGGACTAGGCTGTGCGGTTTGAGAATACGAAGTGCGAATGCGGCCATCAGAATGCAGTAGGAACTGTATTGTGCGAGGCCTGCGGCAAGCCGCTATTTGAGGGGGATGAGGTGGATTCCGTACTGGAGATGCGTTATGACGGGGTAGCTCGTAAGTCGCAGAAGGCAAGTCCGTCATGGATTGATCGCATTTGGAATTTCTTCTCCTCTGTAAAAGTGGCGGTTATTCTTATTGTCATTACATTAATTGGTGCGTCACTCGGTACCATCTACCCACAGGAAAGCTCATTTCTCAGCATAGACCCGACACAATATTATAAGAGCACGTACGGTACAATGGGACAAATCTATTATATGCTTGGCTTGTCTCATACATACGAATCCTGGTGGTTCATTACATTGCTTGTCATGATCGGAGCTTCGCTGGTCATTTGCAGCATTGATCGTGTACTTCCGTTATATCGTGCATTACATCGGCAGAAGATACGTAAGCATGTACAGTTTATTTCGAGGCAGCGGATCGTCTATGAAGGATCAATAGACATAGATGCTGAAGCTTGGCTGGATAACATGTCGAACGTACTCAGGAAGAAAGGCTACCGGGTTATTAAGGATAATGAGGCGTTATTAGCTGAGAAGAACCGGTTCAGCCGCTGGGGGCCGTACATCAACCATATCGGACTTATTCTCTTCTTGCTTGCTATACTTGCACGAAGCATCCCAGGTTGGCATTACGATTATTATGACGGTTTCCCACAAGGAGAAGCCCGTGAAATACCCGGAACTCCCTATTATTTGCAGAATGATAAATTTACAGTTGAATATTACGGCGAGGAAGATATGCCTGAGCAGTTCGTGAAGGAAGGGCGTGTCATACCGAAGCTGTTCGAGACGAAGGCGACACTGTTCAAGTGTGTGGACAAGTGTGGTGATGCGCGTGTGAAGCCTGTGCTTGAACAGGTAGCTCAGCACAATATTCAGTTGAATTCACCGCTTGAATATGAAGGGCTCATGGTCTATCAGAGCGACTTTGAATCGCGTCTCGTTGCGGTAAGCCCTGTACTTAGCAATGTGGACACAGGAGAGGTATACGGCAAGTTAGAACTTCGGGTGCAGAATACGGCTACGGAGTTTCAAGCAGGTCCATATTCACTGAAACTGACAGGGAAATACTTGGATTTTGCAATTGGCAAAAACGGAGAACTGACTACAAAATCGCAAAACCCGAACGCACCTGCATTCAGCTTCTTGATTAAGGGGCCGAATCTCCCGAGTGAAGGCCTGCCTTACTTGTATTTTGCGCTGCCTAAGGACAAAGATCAATTTCATCAAGATGATATTAATGCCAAGCTGAGAGAGAGTTTAGGGTCTGGCTCGATGCCGAATCTTCGCATCGGATTAGAATCCATGGAAGATATCATCTATACGAATTCAATCAGTTATATGACCGTGCGTAAGGAAACGGCGCTGCCGCTCATCTGGATTGGGGCTGGTATCAGTATGATCGGTCTAGTTATGGGCTTCTATTGGCAGCATCGCCGCATATGGCTTCGAATCGACGGCAATCGCTTGCTGCTTGGTGCCCATACGAATAAGAACTGGTATGGAATTCGGAATGAGGTGGCGAGTGCGCTCGGAGCTGTTCACGTAGAAGTAGATGCCAAATCGATCGATCGTGGGGGGAATAAGGCGTGACTTTGCAATGGAGTCAGGACGCATATATTATCGCGTTTTTCTTGTTTTGTCTTTCCTTTATTTTGTACGTCGTGACTGTTGCTGGCCGGAAGATGAAAACTCGCGATCCCGTTCGTTTCGAACGCAGATGGGGAGCAATTTCATTTGGTGTAACGATACTTGGATTTATTAGCCAGATCGTTTATTTCGGATTGCGTTGGGCATACGCTGGGCATATCCCTGTCAGCAATATGTATGAGTTCATGTCATTTTTGTCGATGATGATTATCGGTGCATTTATCGTTGTATACCTTATTTATCGAAGTACTGTATTAGGGCTCCTTGCTGTACCGCTCGCCTTCTTGATGATGGCGTATGCATCGGTCTTTCCAAGCGAGATACAGCCGCTTATTCCACAGCTGAACTCGGTATGGCTAAAGCTCCATGTGACGATGTCGGCACTTAGCTATGCTTTCTTTGCGGTAGCCTTTGTTGCAGGACTGCTCTACTTATTGCGTACCGTCCGTTGGGATGCTGGAAGCTCGCGCAAGCCGCAGCGCTGGCTTGAGTTCACAATGGGCTGCATCGTTGTATTCATCGGCTTTATCGTGGTCGTATACAGTTTTCGTGCTGCAAGCTATGAGGTGGTTATAGGACAGAAGGTTGAATCGGTCAAGACCGGAGGAGAGATCGAGACAGGCTTGGAGATGGTCTCCTATACAATGCCACCGCTTGTGGCTCCGCATTTAAGTGATGAAGCTACCTTGCAATCACTACCCTCTTTCCTAGGAATGAAGCTGCCATTAATGGAAGCACCGGGCTGGATGAAGGGAGTTCAATCGGGCCGGAAGCTGAATACGGTAGTATGGTCGGTCATCGCAGGACTGATCTTGTACGGATTAATTCGCTTGCTGCTGCGCAAGCCAATCGCAAAGGCCCTTCAACCCTTGTTCCATGGGATTGATCCAGACACTGTGGATGAGATTAGCTATCGCTCAATCGCGATAGGATTCCCGATCTTTACGTTAGGCGCACTTATTTTTGCAATGATATGGGCCCAGGTTGCATGGTCAAGATTTTGGGGCTGGGACCCGAAGGAAGTATGGGCGCTTGTGACTTGGCTTGCATACAGCGCTTACTTGCACTTGCGTCTAGCACGCAGCTGGCAAGGAACTAAGTCTTCTTGGATGTCGGTAATCGGATTTATTATTGTCATGTTCACACTTGTTGGGGTAAACCTTGTGATATCAGGCCTGCATTCCTACTCAGGGGTATAATTGAAGGTTAACAAATGGCAAAAAGATAGAAACGACTGGGATTACGAACAAGGAGTACCCCAGTCGTTCACATTTTTGCTATAATAGAGCCAAGTATCAAGGCAACGACGAGAGGATTACCCTGCGAGTTGCCTGTTATATTAAAGCTAGAGCTACCAACCTCATCAATTGCAGCCGCACTTGGCTTCGCTTGAGGTTTTCTTTTATGGTGGAAAGGGGAGTCATACATGTCCGAGCAAGTGAATCGAATCTTGATCGTCGATGATGAAGAGCGGATACGCCGACTGTTGAAAATGTACCTTGAAAAAGAAGGTTTTGAAATTGAAGAGGCGGAAGATGGAGAAGCAGCGCTGCGAATGGCTGTAAGTGAAGAGTATGACCTCATTCTTCTTGACTTGATGCTGCCAGGCATCGACGGTGTAGAAGTATGCACACGCTTAAAGCAAGTGAAGGCTACGCCAGTGA
>NZ_JMDX01000221.1:0-9292 GCF_000935845.1 Paenibacillus sp. E194 | reverse complement strand
AATGCCGCTGGTGAAGCCGTGCCGAGCAACGCCGAAAGCGGAGCGGCTGCGAGCAGCGGATAGGGGATGCCAACGGGGAATGCTTCAACTGCCGGCAAAGGGAATGAAGCTCCATCCCCTAGCAGGGAGAACAAGGGAACAAGGAAGGAGTCCATCAGGCGCCATGAAGGAACTGATACATGATCGATTGAGCAGGATGGAGGATCTGGAGCAGCGCAAGTTATTGAAAAATGTAATGACTGGATTGTTCCTGAACCTGGTGGAATATCAGGAAGACATGAATCGGAAAATAGAGCGCAAGGTATTCGACGAAATTGAGGATGGCGAGGAAAAGCACGATATTTTCGTATCGATGTGCCGCCGCGATGATGTCGACCCGATTCATGATTTCCTCCGCCCGATGCTGCCGGAGGACACGGCACACAAAACGATAGAAATGGGAAGCCTTGTCGAGCAGATGAAGCAGCAGGGGAAAGCGCTGCTGCTAACTCTGTTTTTGCAGTGTGATTTTGCAAGGCTGCATAACCTGATGTCAGGGAAAAGAACATTCCGCGGAGAGATGAAGACATCAGGGGGCAATTATGCGATTACGGTGCGCTTGTCGCAAAGCCGACTGTACATCAACGAAATCGAGAAGCTATACCGTGTCTTTCAACAGAACAGCGTTCCATGGAAGACATTGAATCATCCATACGCTTATAAATTTTTTGACGTATGGCTCACGGACTGCGACAGTGCTTTGCGGGAAGAGGACGAGATCAACGAGATTACCGTTAATCTAGAGGAATTCGAGCCTCATAAGCACGTGGATCTCGTACCGCTCTGGAATATCGAGCGGCTTGCCATTCAGAACGACGGCTTTCCCGAGCCTGCAGCCGATCGAATTAATTACGAACATGTTCTGGCGATTCACAAGCTGGGCAGCGAACATGGCTATCTGGTGGAAGGAAATGAGGAACATATTCGTTATATCAAGCGAACGAGAGACGATTTGACGATTGTGTCGCCGCATGAGAAATCCGGCATGTGGACGGTCGTGAAGATTGCGCAGCCTTCGGAATCCCGGCTTGGAAGCTTGGAATACAAGCTGGTATCCAATCGGAGGGCAGATGGCTTTATCGGCAAATATGCGCGGAAGCAAGCCCAAATCGTACGCTCCAAGGGCGAGATTGTGCGGCTCGTGAATGCTTTTGAGGCAGCGCAGATGCTTCAACTGGAGCATGTGGATATCCTGGAAGCGAATAACGGCGGGGAACAATCCTATGAGATGAACTCGTTCATTAGCGACAATGTGCGGACGGTACTGGATAAGAAAATTATGCGGCTTAGCTTCCGCGCTGTCGAGGACGAAGTGTCGGAAGGAGAGCAGTTCATTCTGCATGATCTGATGAGCTTTCTCGTTTCCGAGGTGCAGATGCATTTTCCCGAGTATAAGTGCGAAGGGGTATTGGTGTGAATTACATATGGGATTTGGTCATTAAGGCAGAGCAATCCGGCCTGAGCGCGTCGGATTTTTGCTTTGTCCCCGCCAAGGTGTATTCGCCCTATATGGAACTGAGCTTGGAGGAGCTCAACGTTTGGGCGAATGCGGTGCCGGACACAATCGAGGTGAATCCGTATTATCGGTTCTACGATCTGTTCAAGGACATGTTCGACATTAACAATGAAGAGGATGTGGAGCTGCGCCAAACGCTGTTCGATATCGTGCTTCATTTTGTGACGGAAATTGATCGTTATCAAGGGATGAACCGGCGCGAGTATTACATAAAGTTCGTGCTGCGCGACATGGAAGAGGGGAAGTTCGGTTTGCGTGTCAGCAAGGGGATCGGCCTGTTCAATCAAGAGCAGCGCGAGATGATCGCGGGGAATGTGCTGCGGCTATATGAGACGGGTGAGGCGATATACCTGCTCAAGGATACGATGCGTGGCATCTTCCGCAGCTCGACGATCTATGCGAATTGCGAGGATCGGGACGAGCTTCTCTTCTATGTCGGACAGGAGGAAAGTGAACCGGCGCGAATGAAGCTCGAATTGATTCAGGAGCTGTTCCTGCCGGCAAGATTCCATACGGAAGTGTATTGGCAGGATCATTTCGGCATTATTGGCATGGAGGATACGATGCGGATTGGAAATGTGTCGCTGTATTAACTTATAAAGATAAGAAGCAAGGCTGGACGCGAGGCGGCCGGGAGGGGGCAAAGATGAGCGAGTATACATATAGGCTTTATAAGCAGCCGGCCAAGCGGGATGCGGGGCGGAAGCATGTGGAATATACCCGGGAGGAACTATCGGAGATGACGACATTTCAGCTCCGGAACATTTGCCATCAGGAGAAGCTCATTGAAGGAATGATCCATACGCTTGATCGCGACGGATTAATTGCAACCGTCATGAAATACCGGGGGGCGGAGGAAAGCCAGCTCATTCAAACGGCTAGCCCGGACGGGTTTGAACGGGTCGAGAAGATGGTACGAACTTATCTCCGCATGCCGCTGCCGAATGACGGAGGTATTCGGGTTCCGGCCAAGATTACGCTGTACGACGGCTTGAAGCTCGATCGGCATGATGGATACAGGGTGGAAGCGGGAACGGAAATTGCCGAATCGAACGTGCTGCTTGTCAATGAGCATATGGAGCTGTGCGCGATCCTCAATCTGGTGAAGGATAGTCTGCGTCCGGGCAGCTATTGGCTTGCGATGGGCGAGGGAGCGAAAGTGAGGAAGACGGCGAATCGCCAATACAGTCTGCTCTTTTTCCCGAAGCAAGTATCGGAATATGTGTATCGCACGTACTATCGCAGCACCCCGCAGCCGCCGGCCAATCTGTACTATTACAAGATTCCTGTGGCGGATTTGGATATCCGTGAGCTGGAAGAGACGGACGCGGTGTTGGCGATTGACTTCGGGACGACAAATACAACTGCAGGGGCGTATTTGCACGGTGGGTACGTGGCTTCACCGAATGCGACGGATCTGCTTAATGGGCGAATCCGGCTTGATCGTATCAACTATGTGTGCTTCCCTGACGGAACATCCAAGGATGGGGAATGGATCGAGTCGCTGCCTACTGTAATCGGAATCGCAGATTGCTCGGATCCGGAGCGAATCCGGTTCAGTTTCGGCAGCGATGCGCTGCAAGATAAGAGGAAAAGTGGGTACAGCTCCAGCGCCTCCGTGTTCCATGGAATGAAGCGCTGGGTGAACAATTACAAGCGGCTGGAGGAAGTGACGGACGGCCATGGGAATGCGGCAACGGTAAGCAGAAGCGATTTGCTGCGCGCCTATATGCTGCATGTAATCCGAACGGCGGAGCATCAATTCAAATGCCGCTTCAAGCATCTCCATCTATCGGGCCCGGTCAAGATGAAGACACAATTCATCGATATGTTCGCGGGTATGTTGCCTGAGTACCGCATCGAGACCAGGGATGCGCTGGATGAAGGCTTGGCCGTATTGTACAACACGATCGCTGATCAGATGGAGAAGCAGCGGTTTCTGGACGGCGAAGAATATCAAGCGCTCGTGATCGACTGCGGCGGAGGAACGACCGATCTGTCGTCATGCCGGTTCCGCATAGAGGATGGGCATATCGCCTATAAGCTCGATATCCATACGTCGTATGAGAACGGAGATACGAACTTCGGCGGGAACAATCTGACATACCGCATCATGCAGTACATGAAGATCACATTTGCTGACTTTTACAGGAAGGCGAGACTGCCGGACATTGATAGCTTGATCGACATTCCGGCCACGGACATTTATCGGCATGTCGACGAATTCGGCGCAGATGCCGTCTATTCTAACTTCGACGCCCGTTATAAGGAGACGGAGCACTTTCTTCCGACTCGGTTCAAGGAATATGAGAACCATGCGCGCGATGAATATCAGCGCGTGCGGAACAATTTTTATGTGCTGTGGGAGCTGGCGGACGGCATGAAGAAGGAATTTTTCCGCAAAACGGGCATCCTTCGCAATCGATTCCACTCAGGGCCGGGAAGCAGGCCAGAAAGCGACTTGAATCTTACGGCCGTGGATCGATGGTGCCTGTCACTGCGCGAGAACGGGCAGTTCCGGGACGTATACGAGCCGCCGGACATCGTGTTCAACATTCAAGAAATGAACCAGTTGATTCGTGGAGACATTTACGCCATCGTACGCAAGTTTCTGGACGAGTTCTACCGCGACGGTAGGCTGCAGGACTACTCCATCATTAAGCTGACAGGCCAATCCTGCCGCATCGACGTGTTTCGGGAAGCGCTGAAGGAATTCGTCCCGGGAAGAGCAATCGAATTCCGGCAGAAGACGGAAGATTCGGGGAAGGTTCCGGAGCTGAAGCTGGCCTGCTTGCGCGGTGCCCTGCGTTACTTGAGCGCCCGGAAGTCGGGACTTATCGAAGCGCAGCTGACGAATCATGCGCCGGTCGTTCCGTATTCGGTCAGTGCCTGGACACATACCGGGCGGGAGAAGATGCTCATCTCCGGATACGAGCGGCTGGATCAGGCGCAGGGCTCGATTTCGCGGCCGCTTAGCGCGCATGAGATCGAGTTCCATATTCGTGGAGGCGACGGGGAATTGAGACACACAGTGACATATCGGAATGATTTTGCCGATTACAGCCCTGCTCTATACGAAGAGATCGCTGCCCAGTACGGCGCCAGCATTCCACAGGACGATACGGATTCGATTGCCAACGGCGAGGCGAAATGGTTCGTTTTTGCGGGCGATGGCAGCTGGGGCTTCAACGCAGTGCCGGTTGCGCGGGTGAATGAGCAGCTCCATATCGGGAAGAAGCAGTTCTATGCGTTCGAAAATGATTTGTCGGAGCTGGATTTCTTCGACGGGTTGAAATAAGGAATCGCGAATTTTTTGAACAAAGTCTAAGGAGAAAGGAGGGGACGCCTTGTTTACGCACCAAATGCCGCATTTTCATAAAGGCCGGATTCTGAAAACCGCTATGCTGGAGAGCCTGCGCGATTATCCGCGCCAGTTCGCAGACATCATCTACCAGCACTATTCCGACGGTATCATCGTGGGTGGAGAGGTTCAGGTCAATGCAGAAAGCTTGATGATTACCAAGGGCATCGTCAAGCATGACGGCCGCTTATATACCATGGAAGAGGATTTCGAACTTCCGTATTCCTCGAACGGCAAGGAGACAGTGCTCAAAATTCGCTTTCTCACGGAACAGGCAGCGAGCGACTTCATGACGCTTCCGGGCGAAATTCTGCTGGATGAGAACGACGTGCAGGTGCAGGCGGACGAACTGGAGTTGGGGCGTTTCAAGCTGAAGGAGGGTGCCCGGCTGCGTGCGGATTATCAGGGTTTTGCCGACTTGGCGACCGAGTATAACACGTTCAACGTCATCCATGTGCCGTATGCCGGCATCGGAAGCAGCACGCTGTCTCCATTCATTTTGCAGTATTTCGCCAATGAACTGCTGAAGAGCGGCACGGATCACCCCTATGATGCGAGCTTTGCCATGCTCTGCCTGAACGGCGGCGCCGTAGAACGGAACGTCATTCAGCATTATCTCGGTCAGCGTCTCGGAACGGGATACCGCGAGCTGAGCAATGAGCGCATCTTCGCAGGCCTGCGGAGAATTTTGAGTGAAGCGGGAGGAGGCAGAGCGCTGTCTCCTGATGTACGGCACGGCGGCCGGCAGCGGATGATAGTGGATTGAGTCAGGGGTTCTAAAAAGCAGGAGTTACCACCTGAAGCAGCAGCGGCGATTATTCATCGGCTCACAGACCGGATGTTATTTATTCGAACGACAGCGCTTCGATTCCGATTGCATTTAGTGTCACGGAACAGTTAATTGCGGACGAGAAAATGGAAGAGTTCACGGCTGCTATGGTGGTTCAAATACTTCGTCGTGCGCACTAATACCGGACAAAGATGGAGTTCGCATTATTCTTTATAAATCTGTCGGTTATTGTGACATTGAAGGCCAATTGCAAGGGGATTAATAAATTCCATGAATTTTGTAAGCTTGCAGGAATTGACGTTAGATAAAAAAATATATTCTCCTAAATTTTCTAGAAGTCATATTTTTTAAGAAGGGACTACCCTTATGAACTATATGGACGAGCAGATCCTTAGCATCAAAAACAAGCTTAATCAGAATGCTGCATCTAATAATGAAAATACGATCCTATCTCAAACGACTGTAAATAATCACGATAAAAACATAACTGAAAAAAACTCAACGTTATGGCTGGGCGATAAGCTCATTACCTTGGAAATGAGAGCGATTTTGGACGGACAAATGGCGGTTAGCGTCCCGAAATTCTTTAAGCTAATGCCGCTTGCGCAAGCCAAGTTTAAATATCCTTCGGAGCATCGTCCGGAGCTCATTTATACTTCGGAGGATGGAACGGTGAATATCACCTTTAATCGAACCGAAACCCCTTTGGCGGTCGAGGAGCTATCTGATTTTGTCGAGCAGATGGCAGACGTTCTGCGGTCTGTACAACCGATCCGCAACTGGATGGGTACTCAAGTGATTGTGAATCGTTCCGGTCTATCCATCGGGCAAATCCGTTTTATAGCTGCAGGTGTGGATACGAATTTGTACAACGAGATCCTGTTGTTCATCCATGCAGGACAGGTAATGATGGGGACGTTTAACTGTGTGGAATCGGACATGGAGGTATGGCTGCCTGTTGCGGAACATACGGTACAGTCGCTCCAAACGGTGTCAGTGCCCTTGCCTCCTACGTTTGAGAAAGGAGCGTATTCGCTATGAGCATAGGCTACGAAAATATCCAAATCCATCCTTACGAGCTGGTCAAACTGGAGCAGCTTACCCTCACGAAGAAAATAAACGAGCACACCCGTCTCTATTTTACCGGGATCATCCCCGAGGAGCTACGGGATAGCTATGTGGAAAAGACAGAGAAGAACACGGTCATTCAGGTGAGTCAGCGGGACGAATCGGGCGAAAGCAAGCCGTTATTCAGCGGGATCGCACTAACGGTCGAAGTAAGGGTTGAAAGGGACGTTTACTACCTCATGGTTGAGGCCATTTCTCATACCTACCGGATGGATATCCAACAGCGTACCCGCTCTTTTCAATATACGAAGATGACGATTCCTCAGATGCTGGAGATCGTCGGCAAGGATTATGAAGGGCTGGATGTGATTGATGGGGCGACAGGCGGAGAGCCCATCGGCCGAATTGCCATCCAGTATCAGGAGACGGACTGGGCTTTTTTAAGACGCATGGCTTCCCACTATCATACGAGTCTAATGCCTGTGGCCCGTTTTGACAGTCCAAAATTTTATTTCGGCATCGAGGATAGCCCGGCACAAGTGGTGCTGGATCATACCCGTTATACCGTGCGCAAGCAAATGCTGCCTTTTCGTTATTTTCAGGAGAATGAACAGGTAAAGGTTGGCGAGAATGATTTTATTGTTTATGAGGTAGAGACGGACGAGGTGCTGGACTTGGGGGCTCGGCTAGCTTTTAAAGGACATAGCTTGTTTGTCATCGAGGCCTATACGGAGATGAGGCAGGGCTTACTGCTTCATCAATATGTGCTTACTTCTTACAAAGGATTGCGACAGAAACGTTATTATCAGGACAAACTGGCTGGTGCTTCGTTAGGCGGGGTGGTCGTGGACGTGCGTCAGGATCAGGTACGTATCCATCTGGACTGCGATGAGAAGCAGGCGGTCGAGCAGGCGCATTGGTTTACCTATTCGGCGGTGTATAGCGGCGGAGGACATACAGGCTGGTATGTAATGCCGGAGAAAGGGGATCCAGTGTCTTTGTATTTCCCGGGAAGTCGTGAAGAGGATGGCGTTGCGGGAAGTGCGGTCCGACGTGCGGGGAGAGGGAACGGACACAACAAGTTCTCTAATCCGCAGATGAAGATCTGGCGAACGCCCCATGGGAAGGAAATCCGTTTGGGACCGGATGAACTGGTCGTGACGGGGAAAGATGGCTCTATTTTTATCAAGCTGGACGACAAGGAAGGTATTCATATTGTGAGCAGCAAGCAGGTAAGTATCTCGGCGGGTGGCAATTTGAGCTTGTCTGCAGGGAAGAAGATGAGCTTGTCCGCAGGCAGCGAGCTGCGTATGGACTGCAAGGGCAGTCATATTCAATTGAGCGGATCAGCGGATATGAAGGGCAGCGAAGTGAAGTCGAATTAGGCTGTAGTGCGGCTACAGAATGAAGGCAGCTCGATGATATGACCTATGAAGAGCTTCGGATCGTGGAGGAATGTAAATGGAGAAGCCTAAAGAAGAGCTACACCCGCAGCAAGCCGCCTCGAATCTGGCGTGGTACCTGATCCGCAGACACTGGGCACTGAAGTTCAAGGTGGTGCAAGAACAGCGGATGAAAGCCTGTATCGAGGACTTTCGGAGGTACTGCCGGGATATTCGACAAGAGCAGATTCAAGGGAGAAAGGGGAAAATCGGCTATATTACGTACTCCACGCTGCGTACCACATGGCTGGAGGAGCGGCCTGCTTATCTTGTAGAAGCTTCAGATGCCTTATGGATGCTTGATTCCCAGCCGATCCGATTTGAATGGGATGCGAGCTGGTCATATTCCTATTGGTTCGATTTACGGCAGCAATTGCAAGAGGAAGTAGAGAAGCGGAGTGTTTCGCTATCGGAGCTTGAATGGGAGCATGCCATGTTGGAGGCGGCAGAACATATTCATGCACTCCTTGTAAATATGATTCGTCTCGCGATGAAGCAGGCCGTGTGCTTGCCGGAATTTCAAGAGTTGGAGCGGGAAGAGACGTTCGAGATTCGTGTGGGCGAGTACATGGATCACAGTGTATCGGTGTATCGAGAAGATCGCAGAGCCATGGAGGCAGATGAGATTCGGTTATGGCTAGAGGAAAAAGAAGAGCATGCATATAGTTATCAGGCGTTGACCCAAGTCCAACTGTCGGATGGAGATTATAGTTTGCTGGATTTTCGCTATACAGCTTTTCGCCAGATTGAGATGGAGCATAGCCGTCTATATGGCTGTGTTTTAGTAGGAACGGTGTGGCAGGAGAGTCAGTTGAATGGTAGCGACTTGACATACAGCTTGCTTCATGGAGCCGATTTCAGCGGATGCTCGATGAAAGGGGCGATATTGGATGTTGTTATGGGCAGCGCCGGATATGGATCAGATGTTTCTTTGGATTGGGAGCCATTGGGTTTTGCCGGTGTAGATTTCACAGGGGCAAGCTTGCATAAGGCCAGCTTTCAAGGTGCGCAGTTGCGTGGAGCCGTATTTCAAAATGCGTTACTTCAAAGAGCAATATTTACCGGAGCGGATCTAA
>NZ_JMDX01000220.1:0-9315 GCF_000935845.1 Paenibacillus sp. E194 | reverse complement strand
CGGTCAGGAGAACTGGAGCTACAGCTGGGCGGTCGCGAACAGTCTAGAGCGCTTGCTTGCTAATAGCGCATCTAGCTTGCGAGCAGAGCTGGTTGCACAGCCAACTGATCTGCAGCTTGGCGACGTCATCGCCTATGATTGGGATGGAGACGGCCATTTCCAACACACGACGATCGTAACTGCATTTGATGCAAACGGCATGCCGCTCATTAATGCGCATACGACGAACAGCCGTCACCGTTATTGGGACTATCAGGATTCTTACGCTTGGACGGAGGCTACGCAATATCGCTTCTTCCATATTATTGACGCTCTGTAGTGGAGTGGCATGGACAGCGTAGGAGGCACAACAGGCGCTTAATGCGCTGACGGAGGGAATTATGGGACAACAGGAGAAGATGCGCGTCGGCTTGGTGTACGGCGGCAAATCAGGAGAACACGAAGTATCACTATCGACGGCATTTGCCGTGATGGGAGCAATGGATTACGAGAAGTATGATATTATTCCATTCTATATTACGAGAACAGGGGAATGGCGCGTAGGAGAATTGCGTCATCAACCATTTGGCGATAAATCAGAGCTGACATTGGAAGGCGCTGCCGGTTACACGAAGGACGCAATGGAAATGCTGTTCGCTCGAGTTGACAGCACCGGGAATGCTGGGAACGGCATCGATGTTATGTTCCCGCTTATTCATGGAACGAACGGGGAAGACGGAACGATTCAAGGCTTGTTCGAAATGGCGAATGTGCCTTACGTCGGCGCAGGTGTATTGGCATCATCCGTAGGTATGGATAAGGCTGTCATGAAGCAGGTATTTGCGCATGCCGGCTTGCCGCAATGCAAATATGTTCACTTCATTCGCAGCGAATGGGAGCATCATCAAGCCGATGTGATGGCCAATATTGAATCAGAACTTGGCTACCCATGCTTCATTAAGCCCGCTAACTTGGGTTCGTCGGTAGGCATTTCGAAGGCGCGCAATGATGCCGAGTTGAAGCAGGCAATCGAGATTGCGCTTCGCTATGACCGCAAGGTAATTGTAGAAGAGTTCGTAGACGCTCGCGAAGTAGAAGTCAGCGTCCTTGGCAATGACGAAGCAGAAGCATCCGTGCCAGGCGAAATTGTGACTTCCGGTGAGTTCTATGATTACAAAGCAAAATATATCGATGGCAAATCGCAAATCGTTATCCCAGCTCCGCTAGACGAAGAGCTTCTGAATCGTCTGCGCGAGATGGCGGTACTTGCATTCCGAGCGATTGACGGCTCAGGCTTGTCTCGCGTTGACTTCTTCGTACGACGTTCGGATATGCAGGTGTTTATCAATGAAGTGAATACGATGCCAGGCTTCACGCCGTTCAGCATGTATCCGCTCATGTGGAAGGAAACAGGGGTTGCGTACGGAGCGCTGCTGGATCGTTTGATTCAATTAGCGATGGAACGCTACAAAGTGAAGCAGCAGCTTTATTTTGAAAATGTATAAGCAGTCTTTAGTCATTGCAGGTTACGAGTACGGAACATGCGCAACTTATTTAATAGGAAGAAATAGAATGGGCTGTCTTGTGAGTAGAGCAACTACTTACAGGGCAGGCCCATTTTTTATGGTAATAACAAGGGTACATATGGTATGGAATGTGGAGCGCTATAGCAGGGGTATCGTGGAATAGTAGAAATGTCTACAAACATATTGAATCTACTTGCGCTTCTGCTATCCCATCCCTGTTTTCAAAAGTAACGGAGGGTGTAGTTGGTAAGGTAATCTATCCAACTAGCGATCGCTTATAAAGAAAGTATGAAATCCGAAGGATACAGCTTAGGAACAACTATAATGTAGACAAGGAGCGAGGGACATATGAATGCGAACATATTGCTTGTCGAAGATGATAGAGAAATCGCGAGAATTGTTAGAGATCATTTGCGCCGGGAAGGATACGAAGTCACCTGGTCTTCCACAGGGCTGGAGGGCTGGGAGGACTTCCATAGAGGTGCCTATGACATGGTTATCGTTGACTTGATGCTGCCGGAGATGGATGGGTTTACTTTGTGCAAAAATATTCGGCTATCGAGCAATGTTCCGCTTCTTATTTTAAGTGCACGGCTCGAGGATGAGGTCAAGGTACAGGGCTTGAAGCTCGGGGCGGATGATTACGTGACGAAGCCGTTCAGCTTGTCTGAGCTTACGGCTAGAATCGATTCGCATCTGCGAAGATTCAAGCGTTATACGGATGGGACAGAGACCTCAACGAACAGTTTGTCCTTCGAAGGAGGGCTCGTTATTGACGAGGAGCACCAGCTCGCAATCGTAGGAGATCAGTCCATCGGGCTAACAGCCAAGGAATGGGCGCTTCTAGTACTTCTTGCTCATTACCCGCAGCGTGCGTTTACGAAGAAAGAGCTGTATGAGCATGTATGGCAGCAGGCCGATGCCGAGGGTAACAATACGGTGTCCGTTCATATTAAGAGTCTGCGCATGAAGCTTGGAGATGACGTGCGCAATCCCACTTTTATACAGACAGTATGGGGAACGGGCTATCGGTTCATTGGTGAGCAGCGCGGATGAAGATTACACATTGGTTGATGATCACTTGTCTTGTCGTTATGATTCTGCCGCTCATGGCATTTGCTGCTTTATTCGGGCTGCTGCAGTCCTATGATGAACGGGAAGGACTAGCTGAATATATGGATGTGATGAAGCGTCTAAGCGAGGTCGAGCAGGTTATCGGAACACCCTCGTTGTATCATATTCAGCCGCAGGAGAAGTTCCAAGTGGTCAGTCGAGTCGCAGACCATTCGCTCAAAATCACGCTGTATCGAGCAGATGGCGTTCAAGTATTCACTTCGATGGAGAACAAGCTGCTTCCATCCATGTTTCGCATCAATCCGGAGCAATTGTACGAGAACCTGTACAAGCTGGAGCAAAGCCATGATACGTATACGATGAAAAAGCCTGTGTTCGAGAAGGGAACGCTCATTGGGTTCTATGAAGTCATGATGGTGCGGGAAAAGTGGCTTAACGCCTTCCAATATCGGACGTATATCGTCATTGGTTGTGCTGTGCTGTTCTTTATTGCCCTGTATGGCGCGGCGCTCATTGTTATTCAGCGGAAGCTGAATCTTCCAATGAAGCAGTTGATGCGGCAGATGACCGCCTTTGCACGCAATGAGCTTGTTCCTGATATTAGCCGCAGCTCCAAGGACGAGATGGGAACCCTGATTACCCATTTTCATGACATGAGAGAGCAGGTTGGGCAGGCTAGAGCGCAAATTGCTGCGGAGCAGCGGGAGCGGGATTACATGGTTGCATCGTTGTCCCATGACCTGAAGACGCCGCTTACCTCGATTCGAGCATATGCGGAATCGTTGCAGCAAGATAAGCAAGTAACAGCGGATGAGAAGAAGGAATACTTCGGCATTATGCTTGATAAAATCGGCTACATGCAGCAGATGCTGGACGATCTGGCGACCTACACAGCACTTCGTTCTACGGAGAACCGGGATGAGCAAGAGCATGTCCTCGTGGACGGGGAAGAACTATTCGATATGCTGTTCTCGGGATATGATGCGGTTTGTGCGCAGCGAGGCATTCATCTCGACATTCGAAATAAGGTAGCCGGCGTCTATCCATTCCATGCGAAGCAGATGATGAGACTCGTGGATAATTTGATGGGGAATGCAAACCGGTATACGCCGCATGGGAAAACGATTTGGCTGGGGGCTTTTTCAGAGAATCAGCCGCTGCCGGAATGGTTGTTCCCGGCGTTTGTTGATCGTGTTCAGGCTTGGAGAGGGAATGCGCTAGTGCTGCTCGTTCAGAATGAAGGCGAAGAGATAGAGCCACAGCATATCGAGAAGCTGTTCCAGCCTTTTTACCAGGCTGATCAGTCGAGGACGAAGTCTCGTACTGGCGGAGCATCTGGACTAGGACTTAGTATCGCAAATATGATCGTGGAGCGGCATGGCGGGAGCATCGGCGTATGGTCGGCTGCGGCGCATGGCACATTATTGGCCTGTCGATTTAGTTACGAACAAGGATCAGACAGAGAGGATGAATGAAGATGATGTTCCGATTTGCAGGCAGTCTATTACTAACAAGCAGCTTGATCTTTACTGGCTGTACCAGTTCGGTGAAATTGAGCGGGGAACAACTCGTGAGTCAAGCGCTGGAAGCGGGCAAGAAGGAAGTCTCCTATTACGCGGAAGGTGTAACGGTTTCTTATGAGAACGGCAAAGAAACTGAACGTTATATCCTGAAGGAATGGTCGGATGCAGAGACGAAGAAGAAGCGGGAAGAAGTAATAAAGGGCAATGAGCGAGCCGTATCTGTGAGTGACGGCAAATTGATTACGGTATGGGATGAGCATAATCGGCAAGCGTTCAAAATGGACGTAGGCGACGGGATGCGGCCGATGACGCAGCGGGAGCAGTTGAAAAATATGCTGGAGCATTTGAACAAATCGTATCGTATTGAATCGATGGGAGACGAAAAAGTCGGCGAGCACCAAACGGTTCATATTAAGGCTTCATCCAAGAAGAAGGATGCCCTGCTGAAGCAAATGGAGTTATGGGTCGATCAATCTACTTGGATGGTGATAAAGAGCAAGATCGATAGCGGTGCTGTCAAATCCACGTTCGAATATACGAAGCTGGACATGTCGCCGAGATTCACGGCGGATACGTTCCAGTTGAACATACCAAAGGGTATCCCGGTACGGGACATCAATGAGCTGAACCCGACGAAACAGGTGTCACTAGAGGAAGCGAAGAAGGCAGTAGCAGCTCCATTTCTGTTAATAACGGATAAGAGCTTTTCATTAAAGAAGACAGAGTTAACGCAGTTAGAGGGAGAGGTGAAACGAACGGAAATCTCCTTGGAGTATGACAAAAATGGTGTATCCTATGTAAGTGTAGGTCTGTTCAAGAAACCAGATGATGTGAAAGAAGACTTGGGCACGGCAGTATCGGTGCGCGGGAAATCAGGATGGTATTGGGACGAAATACACTCGCTTACGTGGGACGAGGATGGATTCCGTTACACGATGATTCCGTCGAACCCAGATGTTACGCAAGAAGAACTAATCAAGATTGCAGAGGGCATGAGTAAATAAGTCCCGATGGTTGGAGGGGATGTAGATGGAGAACAAGCTGGGGCAAAAGTTGCATCCTGACTATAGGAAAGCATCTCACATTGCCGGCGTCATTGCACATGGCATTATGGCTGCAGTCATTATTGCCTATGTTATTATCGCTTCTGTACAAGGCTGGATACAGTACCCCGCTTGGATAGCATCAGGATTATGGGCGTTGTCTTTCATTTGGTTCGTATGGATTGAACCGGTACTGACTTATCGTTATTTTGCATTCGAAGTATTTGAGGAAGAGCTGCACATTCAATCAGGAGTTATTTATTTGAAACATACGATTGTACCTATGAATCGCGTACAGCATGTAGAGACAGAACGCGGGCCGCTGCTGCGCAAGTATGGGCTCTCGCAATTGTCAGTCGTAACTGCGGCGACGACTCATCGGATTCTGGCAGTCCAAGAGGAAGAAGCGCAGCGGCTAAAGGCCAAAATTGTAGAACTGGCCAAGGTGGATGACCATGAAGAATAAGGAGATGCGCCTTCATCCACTGCACATGGGATTTTCGATTCTACAGGTAGCCAAGGCTATATGGCCTTTCCTCATTCTCTACGCATGGAAGGCTAAGGATCACTCGTGGATGCAGATTCTTTTTGCCGCGATTGTTGTCTATGCGATCGTAGATGCGGTGTTGGATTGGAGAAGGTTCACCTTCCGCTTCGAGGAAGATAAGCTCGTCATCAATAAAGGGATTTGGATTCGGGAAGAAAAAACAATCTTCTATCGGCGCATTCACTCGGTACGATTGGAGCAGTCCTTCCTGCAGCGTGTAAGCCGGACAGCTCAGCTGAAGATTGAGACGCCTGGCGGAGAGGCGGATGGAGATGGCGTGCTGCCTACATTGTCGCTGGCACATGCGGAGGAATTGCGCACTATTTTAACGCAGCGCAAGCAGGGTACCCCGCAGATCGGCCTAGAGAGCGGCGAAATACCTAAGACGGCAGGCGCTAATCATACGCTGCCTAGTAGCAATGTCCGTGCGCCAGCAGGCGTGGATCAAATGAATCAGGACAAACCGTCAGAGGAGTCGGGCTTGTCCGCGCGGGACATAAGCCTGAATGTTGGGACGTTATTCCTTTCCTCGGCGACAACGATCCATATAGGGATGCTGCTTGCCTTTTATGTGGCGATTACGAACTTCGCAGATGATCTGCTGAGACTGATCCTGCCCGCAGGGTTGATGCAAAGACTTATAGATCAGATCATGTCAGCAATCCCAAGCCATCTGACTTATGTCGTGTTCGGAGTCGGTGGTTTCATACTGGCGTGGCTCATCTCGACACTGCTGTTCGTTGCGAAGTACTATCGATTTACAGCCGTAGTGCGGGGGGACGAGATTGTCATTTCCTACGGACTGTTCGAGAAGAAGGTGAATGCCTTCAAGTCAGGCCGAGTGCAGGAGATTATTGTGAAGGAGGGCTTGCTTCGTCAGCTGCTTGGGTACGCGCAGGTGGAGGTCGGAGTACTGTCAGCAGACAAGAAAGAATCCTTGCTGCTGCATCCGCTTATTCGGGTTCGGGATATTCCGCGTTTGTTAGCCCATTTTGTACCACAAGTTGAATTGGATGACGATGCTGTGCAGCATAGACCGCCTGGTCGGGCCTGGTGGTACTATGTTCGCAAGGAACTGCTGCTCTTCCTTATCGCTTACGGGCTGCTCTATTGGTGGCAGGGGAATATGGCCCATTGGCTATGGCTCCTAATGCCGATATTGCTCGGGATGGGGACACTGCGACTTAAGGACGCGGGAATTGCGATCCACGACAAGCAGCTTATGGTGCGAAGCCGCTCAATCGCTCGGAAATCCTGCTATATGTTGAGACCGCATATTGTCTCGATTTCAACGAAAGATAGTTACTTTCAGCGGCAGCGTAATATTCGCTCCCTACATGTTACGATTATGAGCGGGCATTCCTATACTGCGACATGTTTCGACGACCGTGATGTCACACGTGTATGGCAATGGTACAGCCGTCACAAACCTGAATAACCAAGCAGGAGGAGGAATCCTCCTGTTTTTTTATGTTCTGTAAAACTATGGTACAAATCACTCAGGCGAAGCGTGACCATAGTCCGATAAATATACATTTTATTGGTAAAATGGTTACAAAAACGCAACTTTTCCGACGTATTCGCGTCAAATGATGACAAATGATATCGATTTACAAATTCTCCAACCTAATCGTTCGCGTAAACTGAAAAGGAGTGATCAAATCGCTTTGCAGCAGGCTTTTTCTTTGCTTCAGTGCTGCAATAACCAGCAGAAAATGAGGGTCCTAGTTTTCAAAACGCGACTATCTAACCATGTTATTCCAGAAAAAAACTTGGTTAGATAGTAAGAGAGGTTGCGGACAACACTCACAGAAAGGGTGAACAGGTCACATATCTATGAACCGTAGGAAAAAGCGAAATCTCGTTATAGGCATACTGATGCCGGTCGTAATTATACTTGCAGGCGGATTGTATTGGATGCCGGAATTGCTGTCTTCCAAGCCTGTCGCCTACGCTGGTGAGGATGGCATCAAGCTGAAGTTCAAGACGGAGGGCGACCGCATCCTAGAGTACAAAGAAGATGGCTTCGAGCCAATCTTTGTTAAAGGAGTCAATCTGGGCGCTACACTGCCTGGATACTTCCCAGGGGAGTTCCCGATACAAGAAGAAGATTATCTGCGTTGGTTCCAGCAGATACATGATATGGGCGCGAATGTGATCCGGGTGTACACCGTGCACAATCCGGTATTTTACGAAGCGCTTGTGAAGTTTAACCGCGATAAAGCGGAGCGGCCGCTCTATTTTATTCAAGGCATATGGTCGCCTGAGGAAGAGCTGATCGAGTCGCAAGATGCTTACTTGCCCGAGATCAAAGAGAAGTTCAAGCAGGAAATTGAGAAGGTTGTACGAGCGGTATACGGCGATATTACGCTGCCAGATCAATCCGGTACAGCGAGAGGGAAGTATAGGACGAACGCCAGTGATTACTTGATGGCTTGGCATATCGGGACGGAATGGGATCCAGTGATGGTTGATAAGACAAACAAGAAGCATAGCAAGGTATCGGCTTACACGGGTTCCTATTTCAACGCGATTGGGCAAGCAAGCCCATTTGAGAGCTGGCTCGCCGAAATGCTTGATCACGCTGCCGCGGTGGAGAACGAATATGGATGGCATCACCCGATGACGTTCACGAACTGGGTAACCACAGATGTGCTGAAGCACCCGGGAGAGCCACTATTCCAGGAAGATATGGTGAGCGTCGACGCAAGGAATATTCAGCCTAAGGCTTGGAGCGCGGGATATTTCGCTGCTTATCACGTCTATCCGTACTACCCGGACTTCTTCCACTTGGATACTTCGCTGCAGACGATTCGCGACAAGCAAGGGCAGTTCAATACGTACAAGGCGTATCTGCGCAAGCTGAAGGCGGAGTTCAAGGATATGCCGGTCATGATCACGGAATATGGTGTGCCATCTTCGATTGGCATCTCTCATCTGGGTATGGGGGGACGCAATCAAGGCGGTCATAATGAGCGTGAGCAAGGGCGTATCGATGCATCGCTCACACAGGACATTTACGATGAGCATTATGCAGGAGCAATTCTGTTCATGTGGCAGGATGAGTGGTTCAAGAAGACGTGGAATACGATGAAGATTGAAGTTCCTGCTGATCGCAGGCCGTATTGGCTCAATGTGTTAACGAACGAGAAAATGTTTGGGCTACTGGGCATGTACCCGAGCAAGGCGGATGCCATTGTTATCGATGGGGATTCCAAGGATTGGGATGCTATTCCAGACGAAGAGAAAATGCTGCTGAAGTCAGATTTGCCGGGGGTTCGTGAGATGTGGATCACCCATGACGAGGGCTATGTCTATACGATGCTTAAGCTGGATAAGCCGTTCGATCCTGACAAGCAGACGCTATACATTGGGGCGAATACGCAAACAGGCGGCAATCGCACCATGAAGGAGCTTCCGGGTATTAAGCTGGACGAAGGGCTGGAGACACTTACGGTCATCGGCAAGGACAGTGAGGTTCGCATCGCTTCGAACTATGACTTCAACACAGGCTGTATGGCCCATCCGGTTATTGGATGGTTGAACCGAAGCCGCAGGAAATGAAGGATAATTCAGGATTGTTCAATCCATGGAAGCTGGCAGTTAGTCTGAAGATGGAACCG
>NZ_JMDX01000219.1:0-9389 GCF_000935845.1 Paenibacillus sp. E194 | reverse complement strand
TCCGATAGCGAGCAGTATCGCGTATAACTCTTTGCGCCCGCCTTTGACCTCGGAATTGCTTGATTTCTGTATGCTCCGGAAAGAAGGCAGTGTCATACAGAGTGCGAGTACGATAAGAGGGAGCACGAGCCAAAACACGAATCGCCACGATAAATAGATCGAGATGAGGCCTGCGACATAAGGGCCGATTAATGCAGGAAGAACATAAGCGGCTGAGAAAGCTGCCAATATAGAGGTGCGCAGCGAATCCGGGTATCGAACCGTTACAATGTAATAGACACAGGTGACAAGGGAGCCAGCACCAAAACCCTGCAATGCTCTTCCTGCAATGAGCATATACATATGGAAGGAGAGAGCAGCTATGATGATGCCAATGACAAAGATAGAGAAGGAGACGAGAACGGATGCAATTACGCCATGCCGATCAATTTGTTTGCCGATAACCATGGAACCAATAAGTTGGAATAATAAGAAGGTACTAAAGATCCAGCCGTACAAATGGATGCCTTGCAGACTGTGTGCGAGTGTGGGAGCAATTGTAGTAATGGCGAGACCCTCGAAGGCGACAGTAGATAAAATGAGAATAATGCCGATTGTCAACGCCCGATACGGAACTTGAAAAATTCCGGTGTCTGCAGAACGAATTCCAACACACCTCCGTTCAAAAGTTATACTTGCCCTGACAATAGTGGTCATAGCAACTAATTGGGTAAAAAGAGACATAACCGTTATGTATGGATGCAATACAATGGTTATGTCTCTTCGTCGTCCGAGATAGTTGCTACGACTATTATATTCACAACAATTATTTATGTCAATGCCTGTAAATTGTATATTCGCTTATCTGGAGCTGCAGGTTACCATCTCATCCACAGGTTTCCCTTCCAGGTCGGGATATTTGCCCAGCGCTTTCCTTTGGCATCATATTTCACTGTGCGCACGGTTACTGTCTGTGGCTTCAATTCTCCAACCTTCTTGCCATCAATGGCTTGATAGAGTGGAGTTATTGCTGTTAACTTGACACGCTGGTTTTGTTCTGGATTCAGTATCCATGCTTTGCCTTGATAACTATTGATCTGATACCAGGTAAAACCGGACTCATCAATTTGCTCATTGATAATAGGAAGTGTCTGCGCTGCAAGATTGCCCGTCTGCTTGCCGTTGGGCATGTTATATATGGTTGTATTGGGGCCGACTGCAACGAGTTTGGAGTAGGCATTCGGGTCTTTCATCCACGCTGTTCCCATCCATGTAAATACTCGGTACCAAGTCGTATTGTGCTCATCCTTCGATGATGCCTCCACATAAATCACTTGGGGGCCTAAGAGACCTACTTTTTTGCCGCCAACCGAATCATAGAGAGTAGCGTCTTGTTTCAAGTCTACGAATATGGTTTCTGTCGCAACGGAACCAATTGTTGTATTCGCTGCTTGCTCAGCATATACGCCTGTTGCAGCTATCGTACTGAACGTTAAAGTCATAGCCATCACTGCCACTAATTTCTTCATTATTGAATTCTCCTCTCTCATGGTTATACAATGGTATGGTTTACTGCTAAGATGAACATTCCGATTTCTGGTTACTGGACTTGTTGTCAGATACCAACTTTATGTTAGGCCTTCTCTAGGATATTGAAGTTTGCGATGAGGACATGAAGGTATCATCTATAGGTGACATAAGGAATGTTCCCCCGCCTTGTTTAGTATGTAACCGGTTTACATGGTAGTGAAACAATATTTTGGAAGGAATGATAAGAGTGAAAACATTGTGGAAATGGCTGCGCCGTGGATTGTTGACGGTCATCGTATTGTTTATTCTGCTTGCTGGAGCGGCGTATTTTTACATTCAACCGACTACGGTATTAGGCTGGCCTCCTCAAGTGGATGTGTCTTTGTCAGAACGTTTGGAGCAAATCGTACACAATCGTTCTCTTACGATACAATTTAGCGAAGAAGAGATTAATGGACTGGTATCCAAGCATATGCAGGAGACAGAACCTTATCGCTCGTTGAAGGAAAAGTGGAATATTAGTGGGATGAAGACAGAGCTTGCGAACAATGAATTGGAAGCAACGATTCAATTGGAGCCTATCTCTTATGTTCAAGCAGAGCTCAAGATTACATTCCAATTGGAGTGGGATGATAGCAGTCAATCAGTACGTGTAGTGCCGACTGATGCCCGCGTGAAGGACATTTCAATCCCTCTCTCATGGCTGTCATTGCAGACGAAGGAATTTTCCCTATCGTCAGAGCTGCCGCATTTGGTTAAAGTAAAAGAAGTGAAGTTCTTAGAAGATGGCTGGAAGTTCCGCTTTGGGTTGAAACTTTAGTACGGAGTAAGATGAGCCTATTTGTTGCCGATTGCTAGGTTCATGTTAGGATTGGTGTGTTAGATAGGACGATAGAAAAGGACGTGACAGTTTGCCTAATCGTGAACAACTGCTCCAATTGCAGATGAATTTCCGCTCTATGTTGCGTGGGATGCGCGCCCAATGGGATCGGCATTTGGAACTGCATAACCTCAATGTGAATATGACTCAATTTGCAGTACTGAATCTTCTATTTCGCAATGGGGCAATGAAAGTAACAGATGTAGCAAAGGAGCTTCGCTTGACACCGGGAGCCGTGACGGGCATAACCGATAAGCTCACCTTGCTGCAATATGTTACACGCAATCGAGATGCACTTGATCGTCGCATTAATTATTTGGAGCTTACAGAAGCCGGGCATGAGAAGGTCAAGGCGGTGGAAATCCAGCGTGAGATTGTGTTCTCACGCTTCTTCGAAGGAATTCCGGATGAAGAGTTGCTTCATTTCATTCACATCTGTCAGCAAGTCAACCTCAATCTGGATGAAATATCACAAGTTGGGGAGTAATAATAGCATCACATGATGCTGGATGGAATTATGGACATGAGAATGTCCGCGCCTCCTGCGACCAAGGAGTGAAATGACCGTGAGCAACGGTTGGTGGTTGATCGTTCATGCTGTTGTTGTGCTTGGACTTCTCTATATGCTGTATGTCATGCAGAAGAGGCATGTGTCCTTTACGAAGCGGGTATTTGCTGGGCTCGGCTTAGGGATTGTATATGGAGCGCTTCTCCAGCAGCTATATGGAGCTGGGCATGATATTGTACGTGTGCTCAACGATTGGGTGTATATCGTGGGTGGTGGCTATGTACGTCTGCTGCATATGGTCGTCATTCCGCTGATTATCGTATCTATCATTTCCGCTATCTTGCATGTGACGACGAGAACGGGTGTTGGCAGGATGAGTGCAGTGATTATAAGCATCCTGATCGCGACGACTGCCGTTGCAGCTGCTGTCGGCATCGCATCTGCACTGGCCTTCAATTTGTCCGCTGTGAATATGGAGGCGGGACAACAGGAGACAGAACGTGGGCAGCACTTGAGTGAACAGGTCGGAGAAGTGCGTGATATGACGATCCCGCAGCAGGTACTGGAGTTCATACCTACGAATCCATTTCTCGATATGACAGAGGGAAGAAGAACTTCTACCATTGCAGTTGTTATTTTCTCTGCCTTCGTCGGAATTGCCGCATTAGGTGTGGCTAGGAAGAAGCCTGAGCATGGGCGCATGTTCACCTCTATCATTGATTCGCTACACGCGGTTGTCATGCGGATGGTGACATTGGTGATTCGATTGACGCCGTATGGTGTACTTGCGTTGATGATTCGCGTTGTGTCTACGACAGCACCAGCGGAGATATGGAAGTTGGGCCGATTCGTAATTGCTTCTTACGTTGCACTGATTGTCATGTTTATCATTCACCTGCTGCTTCTTGGGCTATCGGGGATATCGCCTGCACGATACGTGAAGCTCGCAACTCCTGCCTTGGTATTTGCCTTTACGTCACGTACAAGTGCAGGTTCTATTCCGATCAATGTGGAGACACAGCGGGATAAACTTGGAGTACCGGAGAGTTTTGCGAATTTTAGTGCGTCGTTCGGCGCTTCAATGGGACAGAATGGATGTGCCGGCATATATCCTGCCATGCTGGCCGTCATGATTGCACCTACTGTGGGAATGAATCCGCTCGATCCATGGTTTATTCTGCAGCTCATAGCGGTTGTCGCGATCAGTTCCTTCGGTGTTGCGGGTGTTGGAGGGGGAGCTACATTTGCCGCACTAATCGTGCTGTCTTCGATGAATTTGCCGGTTGGCTTGGCGGGACTGTTAATCTCAGTAGAGCCCCTTATTGATATGGGGCGCACCGCGCTAAATGTAAATGGATCCATGCTGGCGGGCGTATTATCCTCTCGTTGGCTAAGACAGTGGGACAAGGAAGCATTTCTCCTTGGTGAGATCCGTTCACCTTCCGGGGAAGAATCGTAGTTGAATATGATATGAACGGTTAAGCATTACAAAAGGCTAAAGGCTCGTCATACGGACGAGCCTTTTTTGTTATTCTTGTATGTTGCATAGAGCGATATGGCGATTATGATACTCGTCTTCCCGTCACAAGGGAGATGATGAACAGAACGAGGAAGATAAAGAACAGTACTTTGGCGATGGATGCTGCTGCTGCGACGATCCCAAAAAAACCAAACACTCCTGCAATTAAAGCGATTACTAAAAATATTGCTGACCATGTAAGCATAAGCTGTTCCTCCTTGATAGAATGTTACGAAAATAGGTTGGGCCGGGCAGCTTGTCTATGCTGCTCGATTGTCGTGGCTTGCATGATGATTACCACAGCTGGAGGACAGCTAAACAATTGGGTATTTTTGTTTCACAGTACTGCGTTCAGGGTATTTATTCATAATTGGTATACGGAAAAATGTGTTATGCTTGGGAATGCGGAGAAAGGCGGTATTCATCTATGTTATTGGAAATTAGTGCATTACTTGCAGCAGCAGCGTTCGCGGTGCTGGTGTTCTATCTGATTCAAACACTGCTGTCAGCCAAGCGCTCTCTGGAGCGGGCTGCCGATACGCTTGAGCAAGTACAGCAGACCGTGAATTTATTGAGTGGAGACTTGCAAGGTGTCGCCAAAAATGCGAATGAACTCTCTCTAGAGCTGTCTGAACAATTAAAGAAGATGGAGCCAGTGATGGACTCCGTTCAACATGCTGGTGAAGCCTTGAACGAGATCTCGATCGCTGCAAAGCAGGTATCAGTAGGACTGGTTAAGGGGGTACGTCGAGCCGCAGGGCGTTTTGAACGTGAGCCCATCCCTGATAGACGAGCGCCTAAGGAGCATCAGGTAGCAGCAGCGCCTGCGCCTGTACCAGAACCGCTGCAGGCGGATACTGCTGCGATAACACAGGAGCCGCCGGGTGAAGCTGGCCATAAGCAAGAACGTGAGCAATCACCGCAGGGACAAGGCCGTTCCCATTCATCAGTTGGTCATCAGCAGGATTGGAAGGAATGGATCGATATAGGAACGAAGCTGTGGCAATTGTGGAGACAGCGCGCATAGTGCGGTAGAGCCGGTTAACAGTTTGGTTAACCGGCTCTCGCTTTTTTTTCACAGGCAAGTAACAAAAAGGGATGATCTTCTTTGGCCTTTTCCGGTATAGTGGTAGTTGGGAATTATGGGGGACTATGTTGAAAAGGCGCTAATTATATCATAATCGATGAGGGGAGGAGAGTATGATGAACGTTCTCGTCGTTGATGACAATCCGACGAATGTCATGCTCATTCGGGAGATCCTTCGTAAAGCTGGCTATAACGGAGTGCAGACTGCTTCGTCAGCCCATGAGATGTATCAAGTTCTTGGGATGGATGGGCCTCTTGGGCCTATGTATGTACCGGATATTGATCTTATTTTATTGGATATGATGATGCCGGAGATTGATGGACTGGAAGCTTGCAGCACGATCCAGCAATACTCTGAGCTTCGGGACATTCCGATTATTATCGTAACGGCGATTGGGGATTCCAATATGCTCGCAGAGGCATTGGATGCAGGTGCGGTTGATTATGTCACGAAGCCGATTAACCGGGTGGAGCTGCTGGCTCGAATCCGGCTAGCGCTGCGCTTGAAGCGGGAGAAGGATTGGCATAAGGAACGTGATCGCCATATTCGTGATGAATTAAGCTTGGCCGCGAAGGTGCAGAGCTCTGTGTTGACAGAGCCTTATCAAGATGAACATATTACGATCAACGCACTTTATCAGCCTTCTGAGGAGCTGGCGGGGGATCTGTATGCTTGGTTCCCGCTGGGTCAAGGCAGATATGGAATTATCATAATCGATGTTATGGGACATGGCGTATCCTCTGCGCTGCTGTGTATGTTCATTGCTTCCGTTCTTCGGGACGCCGTCATGCAGATCGAACAACCGGATCTTGTGCTTAAGCGATTGAATACAAAATTTCATCAGCTTCATATGAACGGGAATTTAATGCTCTATTATATGACGGCATTATATGTGGTTGTTGATACGAACAAGGGATGCATCCAGTATGCGAACGCAGGACACCCTCCTGGCGTTGTCATGATGGAGAATGGTGAGCTCATAACCTTGGAATCTACTGGATATCCAGTAGGCATGTTCCCAGAGCTTGAAGTAGAGACCAAAAAAGTGCAATGCGACTCACGCGCTCGAATTGCAATGTATACAGATGGGTTAATGGAAACGGCGGGCAACAGCGTGGAAGAGGCTATGGAGCGCATTGCCAATATTCTTCGACAAGAGAAGACGCTGCAGAGCAGTTCATGGGACGAGCTGTTTGCACCTGGTTCTGATGAGGACAGTGAGGATGACAAGTGTCTGATTTGGGTGGATGTTCATTGATTTAGAAGGAGGGGCAGACAGTGAAGTTACGCACGAAATTAATCGCTGGCTTCGTTCTGTTCATGCTTATCATATCCGGACTTGGCTGGGTGTCTTATGATCGCATGAGCAGCTTGCAGCAGGATCTGGATGAGATTTATACGGACAGCTTTCGCAAAGTGGAACTTGCCTTCTTGATACGGGACGACATGGACAATATCGCCAGCGTGCTGGTAACCGATATGCTAAACCCGAATGTTAACGGCGAAGAATTGTTGCAAAAAGGGAACATTTACCGTGATAATATTGTTAAATCGTTCAGGGAGTTGACGGCACAATATTCAACGGCGCAAGAGAAGAAGCTCATCGAGCTAGCGATACGCGATTGGGACAAGTACGATGAATTCGTCAACAAGTCAGTAGAGCTCGCCACCAAGAATAAATATGAAGAAGCCAACGCATTGCGAAATAAAGAGGGCTTGGAATATCAACGCAACTTGAAAAACAGTGTGGCCGATTTGGCCAATCATCATGAGATGTCGATCGACAATCAGGTGCTGGAAGCGAAGAAGCATTACGAGCAGTCGATTACTTTGACGGCCGGTATAATGGTGCTGGGGCTTGTCGTTTCCTGCGCGATTATGTTGTGGGTCATTCCAAGTGTGACACGGAATTTGAATACGATGTCCATCATGATGCGCAGTCTTGCCCGTGGAAGGCTTCGTATTGTACGCAAGCTTGAGCCGCATACGAATGATGAGATCGGAGAAGTCATTCAAGTGTTTAAGCGGATGGCAGAAGACTTGGAAGCACGTAAGAAGAATGAGGAATTGTATCGGAAGGCTCAAGAAGAGCAAGCATGGATCGATGGAAATGCAGCACGTGTTACAGAGCTTTTGAATGGAGCCGCTACATTGAATCAGGTTGGGCAGATGTTCATTAGCGAGTTCGTGCCGACACTTGGTGGACAATATGGCGCACTGTATGTTCGGAATGAGACGGATCAACCAGAGGTATTCGAACTGTTCGGTACTTATGCAGCTACTGACGATTTGAAGGCTGAGCGAACAATGGTTGTTGGGAAAGGCCTGCTCGGTCAATGTGTCGTGGATGAGAAGCCAATTGTCGTAACCGATATGAAAGATTGCTCCATTCGGATTGAGTCGGGTGTATGTCAATCTCAACCGATTGAGCTTATATTATACCCTATTATGTTTGAACGCAGAGTGATTGCCGTACTGGAATTGGCATCATTGACGAAGATGTCCCCTGTACAGCATCGATTGCTCGAACAGCTTGCACAGAAGCTCGGGGTTATCGTCCATACGATCTCCGGACGCTTGCGTGTGGAGGAATTGCTGCGTGAGTCACAGGCGCTTACCGAAGAACTGCAATGCCAGTCTGAGGAACTGATGACACAACAGGAAGAATTGAAACGCTCGAACGAGTATCTGGAATCGCATACGGAAGCATTGAAGCGTTCTGAGGAGATGCTCCAGCGTCAACAGGAAGAACTGGAACACTACAATACGGAACTGATTGCGAAGACACGTGCGCTGGAAGAACAGATGCTGGCAACCCAAGAGAAGAACGAAGAGCTCGAAGGGGCTCGAACGATATTGGAACGCCAGACATTGCAGTTGGCCTTGGCTTCGAAGTACAAGTCTGAGTTCCTCGCTAATATGTCTCATGAACTGCGTACTCCGCTTAACAGCCTGCTAGTGCTGTCCCAATTGCTGGCGGAGAATAAGGAAGGGAACTTGGGACAGAAGCAGGTCGAGTATGCGCGTACGATTAACATGTCCGGTTCGGATCTGCTTAAGATGATTGATGAAATCTTGGATTTGTCCAAGATCGACGCAGGCAAGATGCAATTGAATTTTGAAACTGTCTATTTAAGCGAATTAGCTTCCTTTATGAGCGACAGCTTTGAGACAATTGCAGAGCAGAAAGGGCTTGAGTTCAAGGTAGAGATAGATCCAGATCTGCCAAGCTCCCTAGTAACTGATGGGCATCGAGTGAAGCAGGTTGTACGCAATTTGATTGGCAATGCATTTAAATTTACAACGAAGGGCTCAGTAACCCTTCACATTACGAAGGCGAAGCCAGAGCAATTGCCTTCCCCGCTTCAGGAAGCGGATGAGCCTTATTTAGCGATACATGTTGTAGATACAGGGATCGGCATTCCGAAAGATAAACAAGATTTGATCTTCGAAGCGTTCCAGCAGTTGGATGGTACAACTAGCCGAAATTACGGCGGCGCAGGGCTCGGTCTGTCCATCAGCCGAGAGTTGGCAAGACTGCTTGGCGGTAAGCTGCAGCTGGTTAGTCGAGAGAAGGAAGGCAGTACGTTCACCTTCTTCCTGCCGATGAAGGCGGTAGAGCCTTCATCGATTCCGGTTAACTCCACCGTTGCTTTGTATGAAAAGGCGATCGCAGAAGCCCAGGCGGCACTAACCGTAGCGGGCGAAGAGGGGCATACATCAGAGGAACGCAGTAAGTTCGTCAAGCCTCATATGCCGCAGGTATCTGCGAATCATGAGGGTATTCCTCTTACTGCTTGGGAAGAAGCGTTGCTCAAGGAAGTCGCTGTTTCTGAAGAAGTGGACGGACATAAGTGGCCATTTGGAGAGAAGAAGCTGCTGATC
>NZ_JMDX01000218.1:0-9432 GCF_000935845.1 Paenibacillus sp. E194 | reverse complement strand
CTTCGTATGTGGGCGGGTTGGCCATACTGTGCATTACTGCGGTTATCCGCCCTGCTTCACGGTCAGGCTCATGCCCTCAATGCGCTTCGCATCAGGGGTAATGAACAGCGTTTTCTGCCGTTCGTAGATGACGAACCCCGGTTTGGAACCGTTCGGCTTCCGCACATGGCGGATAAGTGTATAGTCGACAGGCACCTGACTGGAATGCTTGGCCTGACTGAAATAAGCGGCAAGCTGGGCTGCTTCCTCTAATGTCGCATCTCCAAACTGTTCGCTGCGTATGACAACATGTGATCCAGGGATATCCTTGGTGTGCAGCCAAGTATCGTTCGGCTTGCCGAGGCGATTGGTTACATATTCATTTTGCAAATTATTTTTGCCTACGTAGATTGGGATGTCTTCCGATGAAGTGTAGCAATAGATGGTTGGACGTCCATCCTTTTTCTTCCGCTTGTCCTTGCGGCCCCGGTCACGCAAGTAGCCTTGGCCAACAAGCTCCTCTCTAATTTCCTGCGCATCTTGAACCGTTGCATCCTCCAACTGCTGCATAAGCGTTTCAAAATAGCGATTTTCCTCTTTGGCAGCAGACATTTGTTCTTGGACGACGGCGATGCTGTTTTTAGCTTTATTGTATTTTTTGAAATAACGCTGTGCATTGTCTGAAGGAGTGAGCAGCGGATCAAGCGGTATCGTCATGGACGCACCGTTCTCATCGTAATAATTGATGAGTGTGATATCTTTATCACCCTTCGTAATCATATGCAGAGAAGCAAATAACAGCTCTCCCATAATGCGTAATCGATCCGCATCCTGTGCTTCATTGAGCGTTTCTTCTAATTTGTCGAGTTTCTTCGCATTCTTCGCATGCTCCTGTTGCAGGAAGCGGAACAAATCGCCAACACGCTGCTTAATCATGTCGCGCTCGGCCTTGTCCCCATAGAAGTGCTCCATACAGTCACTCATTGTATCGAAGTATCGAGTTTCCCCGTGAATATGGGTAATTTCCAGCGCTGAAAAATACGTTTTACCGCGTTCATCTGCAAGCAGGGTAGGCTTGTACCGCTGATTAGCGACATCGTCCATTGCTTGGAGAAAGGCTTCGCTCAGGTGCTGGGCTATTGTTTCCGGTGTACGCGTCTCCTCGGCGGATTCCGTGGCGGTTGGTGCAGCATACAATCCTGTACGCCATACGATCTCATCGGCCAGTCGTGGGCTTACACCCGAGAAGTGCTGGACAAGCCATTTGGACAAAAATTTGGAGTCGATGCGTTGCTCCGGTTGTTCCGACGACTCTTCTGCCTGCTCCACAAACATGGATATGAAGGTAGCAGGTTCCACGCTCAGCGGATCCAGTTTGTGCTGTTCAGGCGGTGCCGTATATGTGAATCCAGGCATGACGATGCGGAAGCTGCTGATGGCAGGAGTGACATGATGAATGCCGTCAATAATGGTGAATGACGACGGTTCAACAATAATAATGTTACTGTGTCTGCCTGTCAGCTCAATGATGATCTTCTTCAGTGATTCATCTCCAAGCTCATCCCGCGAACGAACGGTAATATGTACAATACGTTCCCGGCCAATCTGCTCGATCTTCTCAATAACGCCGCCCTCGCAATGTTTGCGCATGAGCATGCAGAACATCGGCGGTTCCGGCGGGTTCATGTACGAATGCTCTGTAAAGTGAATGCGCGGATAAGTTGGGTTGGCGGAGAGCAGCAGTTTGCGATTTTTGCCGCCAGTTCGGATATGCAGAATCAAGTCGTGTTCAGTAGGTTGATATAATTTAAGAATGCGAGCGCCAATCGTCTGTTGCAGTTCATCGACGAGGGCACGGGTTACAATTCCATCTAATGACATTGTGAACTAACTCCTGTCTATCGAAATTCAATTCCTCGGCAAGCCTGCCGCAGCAAGCGGTATATCTGAGCATACGCTCTACATATACCGTGCTTTGTTCTAGTAGCGGGAACTGATCAGCCTTCATTTGTGAACAAAAGCGCATATGACGGACTCCAATATGCTGTATCTCCTATCATGCCATATTTTTAATGAAAACTTAAGTGTCTCTTGGATCGTTGGGATATTTTTGGACTCGTCCGAATACCTTTAGCGTAGAGGTTGTCTGCTTGGACACTGTTGCAAGGCTTTCATACGGAACAATAACGGGAATGGAAAGGGGTACGAACCATGGATCAAATGAAGTGGCACCAGGCATCTTCGGAGCAACTGCTTCAAGCGCTGGGAGTCCACAGGGAAGAAGGGCTCACTGAAGAAGAAGCGGCGTCTCGCCAAACGCGTTTTGGGCACAATGAGCTGTCAGAAGGAGAGCGCATCTCGCCGATCACCTTGTTTTTGAACCAATTTAAAGATTTCATGGTACTGGTGCTTGCCGGTGCTACGCTCGTATCCGGGATACTCGGAGAGTATCTTGATGCCATAACGATTATTGCAATCATTACGCTGAATGCTGTACTCGGTTTCATTCAAGAATTCCGAGCGGAGCGATCGCTTCATGCATTGAAGCAGATGTCTGCGCCTACGGCCAATGTGCTTCGCAATAAGCAAGTGCGCAGTGTGCCTGCGAGTGAGCTTGTACCCGGTGACATCGTGCTTCTGGAGAGCGGAGATCGTGTGCCTGCCGATATTCGCTGGATTGAGGCGAACAGCTGTTATGCTGAGGAATCAGCCTTGACGGGAGAGTCAGTACCTGTCGGCAAGCATGCCAAGCCGATAGACAAGGAAGATATCCCGTTAGGAGACATGAAGAATATCGGATTCATGGGGCACAATGGGTTACCCCGAGGCTCCGGCAAAGGCGTTGTTATTCGAACTGGTATGGACACTGAGATGGGGGAAAAATCGCAGATCTGATCGAAAAACACCGAATCGATGGAAACTCCGCTGCAGCATCGTCTTGAGCAATTAGGCAAAATTCTAATTATCGTTGCCCTTCTAGTGACGGTTGTGGTTGTGGCTGCTGGTATTATGCATGGACAACCCACGATGACGATGTTTTTGGCGGGTGTCAGCTTGGCCGTTGCTGCAATTCCTGAAGGATTGCCAGCGATCGTTACGATTGCGCTAGCCCTGGGTGTTCAGCGCATGATTAAGCGCAAGGCTATCGTTCGCAAGCTGCCGTCTGTGGAGACGTTAGGATGCGCTTCTGTTATATGCTCGGACAAAACAGGAACACTTACGCAGAATAAGATGACGGTAACCCGCATATGGACAGGTGGTCGTTCACTTGAAGTTGGCGGGGAAGGATTTGAGCCGACTGGACAAATTACGGAACTAGGCAAGCAGTTGGATTTGAAGCACGATCAGTCGCTGCGCCGAGTGCTGCAGATCAGCGCATTGTGCAATAATGCCACCCTTATCGAATCTTATCCGACCGAACAACTAGCTGCTCCATCTGAACGTAAAAAAGGGAAGAACGGTAAGCAAACTGCGGGCAAGGAACAGGAAGAGTTGAGGCCGATCTGGGACATTAAGGGTGATCCAACAGAAGGAGCACTGGTTGTACTGGCTGCGAAGTTAGGGATGACGCCGCAGTCATTGTCCGCCGTGTATGAACGCGTTGGAGAAATTTCCTTTGACTCGGATCGCAAGCGGATGTCTGTCATTGTGAAGCATCAGGGTGGTCGTCTCGCTTTGGTGAAGGGTGCGCCTGATGTGCTGCTGGAACGGTGCAGCTATGCACTGTGGGATGGCAAGGTCGTTCCATTCACGGCGACATTGAAGCAGAAGGCATTAGCAGCTAACGAAGCTATGGCGAAGCAGGCGCTCCGTGTACTGGGGCTTGCCTATCGGGAAATGAAGCCAAGCGAAGATGCGGAGAATGAATCTGCGGTGGAGTCCCAGCTCGTGTTCGCAGGATTAGCGGGTATGATTGATCCACCGCGCCGCGAGGCAAGAGAAGCCATTGCTATCTGCAGACGTGCCGGAATTAAGACGGTAATGATTACGGGTGATCATCAATTGACTGCAGAAGCGATCGCCAATCAGCTCGGCATCATCCCGCGCGGCGGATTAACGATGAGCGGAGTGCAGCTTGCTATGATGGATGATGATGCGCTGGATAAGGTCGTGGACAATGCCTATGTATATGCGAGGGTTTCGCCAGAGCATAAGCTAAGAATCGTTAAGGCATTACAGCGCAATGGTCATGTTGTGGCGATGACAGGGGACGGTGTCAATGATGCTCCTGCCATTAAGGCTGCAGATATCGGCATTGCGATGGGGAAAACAGGTACCGATGTAACCAAAGAAGCCTCGTCGCTCATCCTGAGCGATGATAATTTTGCAACGATCGTAGCAGCCATTGAGGAAGGACGCGGCATTTACGAGAACATTCGCAAATTTATACGATACTTACTAGCTTCGAACGTAGGGGAAATATTAGTCATGTTCCTTGCCATGATACTAGGACTTCCCTTGCCGCTTGTGCCGATACAAATTTTATGGGTGAACCTGGTGACTGATGGGCTGCCTGCAATGGCGCTCGGCGTCGATCAGCCTGAGAAGGATTTAATGGAGCATCGGCCGCGGTCTGCAAAGGAAAGTATCTTCTCACGGAGATTGGGTTGGAAAATTATTAGTCGAGGCATCTTGATTGGGGTTTGTACGCTAATCGCATTTTGGCTTACATGGAGCACGGATCCAGACAGTGCCGCACAGCTTACGAAGGCTCAATCCGTCGCATTTGCGACACTTGTACTAGCCCAGCTTATTCATGTGTTTGATTGCCGAAGCTCTCGTTCGATTTTCCATCGGAATTTCTTGCAGAACCGATACTTGGTGCTGGCAGTTGCCTCCTCGGTTGTGCTTCTGCTTGGTGTGCTTTATATCGAGCCGTTGCAGCCAATATTCAAGACGGTTCCGCTCAACTTTAGAGATTGGGCGATTACATTTGTCATGGCTGGCATTCCAACCTTCTTGATGGGGATCGGATCAGTCTTGTCCGGCAAGAAGTCGGGACGGCCAAGTGGGGCGAATCCAGCCTTTACCTCCAATCGAAGAGCGGCTTGAAGTTGGTAAATGTTGAAGAACTTATTTATGTAAAAAAGTGCAAATATTGCTCCACTAGGTTTATAGATTAATAAGCCTTGATTCGGTAAACTTTGAGTTGTTATGAATGACTCGAATGTGGTCAATAATGCAAATTAAGTTTGCCGTATGAAAGGTTGATTACGATGAAATTTACTAAGATGCATGGACTCGGCAATGACTTCGTTATTGTTCATGGAGAGCAGGAGCTTCCAGCTAACGTATCTGAGTTGGCGGTTGCAGTCTGTAATCGCCATTTCGGTATTGGTGCTGACGGTCTTGTATATATATTGCCTTCTGAATCTGCTGATGTGAGAATGCGAATTATTAATTCGGATGGGTCAGAAGCCGAACAGTGCGGTAATGCGATTCGATGTGTCTCGACCTTTGTCGTGGAGCATGGATATGTGAAGCGAGATGAGCTTGCGATCGAGACTCGGGCTGGTGTGCAGCATGTTCAGATCATTCGTGAGGACGGATGCGTTCATGCTGTGCGTGTAGATATGGGAGAGCCAGTGCTTGAAGGGCTGCAGGTACCGACGGTATTTGATAAGCCTGCTGTCATTGACCAGCCAATTGAAGCAGGCGGCCACGCTTTTACGTTTACGGCAGTATCTATGGGTAATCCACACTGTGTCATCTATGTGGATGATGCAGCAACGTTCGATATCCATGGATGGGGGCCGCTGTTGGAGAGTCACTCTTATTTTCCGAGGAACATCAATGTAGAGTTTGTCTCTGTTCATACACGCGATCATGTCACGATGCGAGTATGGGAGCGGGGAGCAGGGGCTACCCTTGCATGTGGAACAGGCGCTTGCGCGACGCTCGTATCGAGTGTGCTTAATGGGTTGACGGACAGAGCGGCAACCGTATCGCTTGCAGGAGGAGACTTATTTATTGAATGGAATGCTGCGGATAATCATGTCTACATGACAGGGCCTGCAACATATGTTTTTGATGGTGTATGGGAGTAAGGAACTTAATAAACTGGATGAGTTAAGAACATGAGGGGTCAGCTGTAGTCGATGCAGCTGGCCTCTTTTTGATGCTGTGATGTACGTATAACACAGTATTTTGGTGGAAATTCTATGAATTTTTCAAAAAAAGATGAACAAAATGGGCGATTTTACTTGATGAACCGCGGTTTCTTGATAGAATGTTTACTAAGCAAGTTACTACTATATACAGAGGATTCACCAACGATGGGAGATTGGGGTGCGAGACAGGATGAAGAACTTTCGGGAAGCACTGCACGAGCAAATCATAATTGGCGATGGTGCAATGGGGACGTATTTGTATCAACTTGGGTATCCTGTTGGTATTTCGTATGAAATACTGAATGTCACCGATCCAGATGTGATCCGCAATATCCATAAGCAGTATGTGGATGCAGGTTCGGGTCTGCTAGAGACGAATACATTCACTGCGAATCGGGAGAAGCTCTACAGACATGGCAAAGAGCATCTCGTTAAGGATATTAATAGAGCGGCTGTCCGCCTTGCCCGTGAAGCAGCAGGAAATCAAGCTTATGTGATAGGTGCGCTTGGTTCTATTCGAGCAGGTAAACGTGAGAATGTTCATACCAACCAAGTCATTCGAGATTATCATGAACAGATGTCGGCCATGCTGGAAGAAGGCGTTGACGGCATTATGTTTGAGACCTTCTACGATCTGGAAGAAATGCGTCTTGCCTTGCAAGTGGTGCGTGAACTGGATCAAGATGTTCCTGTAATCTGTCAATTCGCCGTGGAGGAATCTCGGAGAACGAAGGATGGCAAGAGCTTGCTGGAAGCATTCCGCGTCTTGCGTGACGATGGAGCGGATGTAGTAGGCTTGAACTGCCATATGGGTCCGAATGGCGTGCTGCGTGCGCTAGAGGGTGTTCAAGGGCGTATCGACCTGCCGTTGTCTGCATTCCCAAATGCAGGTCTGCCTGATTATGTCGATGGACGCTACAACTTCGCTGCATCCGCAGAATATATGGCGCAAAGCGCGGTTAAATTCGTGCAAATGGGTGCTCGGATTGTCGGCGGCTGCTGCGGAACGACACCTGAACATGTTGCGGCGATCGTAGAAGCACTTCGGGATGTGGAAGTTCCTAAGCTCCCTGTGCAGCCTGTGGAAAGCATCATTATTGAAGAGGAATCAGAATCTATGCTTTGGCATGATGGTGCTGCCTGTTACGACGGCTGTGATCATGGACACGATGCTGAGGAATCAATAGTCGATATGGTGCGATCCCGTCATACAGTCATCGTGGAGCTGGATCCGCCTCGTGATCTGGATGTATCGAAGTTCATGAAGGGTGCGCAGGTATTGAAGGAGGCGGGGGTTGACGCCCTGACGTTGGCAGATAATTCACTTGCCGTTACCAGAATGAGCAACTTGGCTCTTGGTTACATGGCACTTGATAAAGTCGGCATTCGCCCGCTTGTCCATATCGCATGTCGAGATCGCAATCTGATAGGAACTCAGTCCCACATGATGGGCCTTCATGCACTTGGCATTGACCATGTGCTCGCTGTAACGGGAGATCCGGCCCGATTCGGTGATCTTCCTGACTCGAGCTCGGTATACGACATGACCTCTTTCGAGATCATTCGGATGATTAAGCAGTTGAATAGCGGTCTTGCATTCTCAGGCAAGCCGCTCAAGCAGAAGGCGAAGTTCGTCGTTGGCGGCGCATTTAATCCGAATGTGAAGCATCTGGATAAAGCGATCGCGCGTTTGGAACGGAAAATCGAAGCCGGCGCAGATTACATTATGACGCAGCCCGTCTATGATAAAGAGTTAATTGTACGGATATCAGAAGCTACGAAACATCTTAATGTACCAGTCTTTATCGGCATTATGCCGCTTGCGAGCGGACGCAATGCTGAATATCTCCACAATGAGGTTCCCGGTATCCAACTGTCCGATGAAGTACGTAGTAGAATGAGTGGATTAGAAGGGGAAGCTGGGCGCAAGGAAGGGGTCGTCATCGCGAAGGAACTGCTGGATGTCGCGCTTACCCATTTTAAGGGCATCTACTTCATGACGCCGTTCATGTTCTATGAAATGACAGCCGAATTGACCCAGTATGTATGGGAAAAAGCGGAACGCCAGGCAGACCCCTTGTATCGTCTGACATAATCAATTAAAATAGGGTAATGGATGTGGTGCCCGTGGTCTATAGTATGACTGGTTACGGTCAGTCTACCCGCGAGATTGGCGGGTACAAGATAACGATTGAAGCGAAGTCTGTTAACCATCGTTACTGCGAAGCTGTGCTTCGCTTGCCGAGAGAATGGACATGCTATGAGGATCGTCTTCGGCGCATCGTTCAGCAGAAGGTTAGTCGCGGCCGAATCGATGTGTTTATGAATAAGGAGCGGAACGGCGAGGTTAAGTCGGTTGTGGAATTGAATCGGCAAACGCTCGAAGCGTATCTTCAAGCTTCTGCGAAAGTTCAAAGTGAGTATGGTGTAGCGGGAGATTTGTCGGTTACCGACTTGCTCTCGCTTCCTGATTTGTTCACGGTTAGAGAGCTAACCTCTTGGTCGGAGGAGGAGCTTGCTGCTTCTCTGGAATCGGGATTGCTGGAAGCAATGGATGGATTGTGCAGGATGCGCGCCATGGAAGGCAGCCACCTCAACCGAGATTTGGCGGAACGACTGAGCCGGTTGGAATTGCTCCATTCGGAACTCACAGAATGGGCTCCGGTCGTTGTGACCGATTATCGAGCGAAACTGAAACAACGTATCGAACAACTGTTGGATGCCAGTTTTCCAATGGACGAGCATAAGCTTGCACTGGAAGTGGCACTGTTTGCGGAACGCTCCAACATTGATGAAGAACTGACGCGGCTGAAGAGCCATTTCGAACAGTTCAGACGACTGCTCGAAAGTAATGAAGCGATAGGACGCAAGCTTGATTTTCTTGTACAAGAAATGAACCGCGAAACGAACACCATCGGCTCCAAGGCGAATCATTTGGAAATAACGAACCGCGTCGTTGAAATGAAAGCGGAGCTGGAGAAAATTCGCGAACAAGCAGCGAATATTGAATAAATTGTGGAGCGCTCGAAAGTAGAGGGAGGACCTGTAATGGCGATTAAGCTAATCAATATCGGATTTGGTAATATCGTATCTGCCAACCGGATCATTTCGATTGTGAGCCCGGAATCGGCTCCAATTAAACGAATCATTCAAGAGGCTCGAGACCGTCATATGCTGATTGACGCTACATACGGCCGACGCACGCGTGCCGTAATTATTACGGACAGTGACCATGTCATTTTGTCCGCTGTGCAGCCTGAAACGGTAGCTCACCGTCTATCTACAAAGGATGACGACAACGACGAATAAGATGGAGACGAAGATGAAGAAGGGGTTATTAATT